>CALDZS010000071.1 GCA_937944065.1 uncultured Amylibacter sp.
GCGTCCGCGGTGGCAAAATCGCCATCTTGACCAGATGCCACATACCCAAGATCTCCCCAAGCCCAGCTGTCATTTTGAACGGCTGTGTATGTTAAGAAACCCTTGGGTTTATCAATGCCGTCACCGTCAATGAATGCGCCACCTTCGGCGCGGGCAAATTTGTCTGCAATACGCGAGGCCAGCCAGCCTTCGACATCAAACGCGCTATCATCCAACAGGCGTTGTGATGCTTTCGGCAGCGCTGACAGTTCATGTAACGGAATAGAAATCCGTTCCAACTGAGGCGTGTCCGTTTCTGTCGCATCTGCCGTTTCCGTCGCCCAGCCTGCGCCCGCTTCGGTGTGATCAACCAACACATCAAATGCCGTGCCTTCAACAGAAACCACATTCGCGATCGAGCGAATGGACGACGCGTTCAGCAACACAGATGTGATCTGGTCAGCCGTTTGTGGATCGACCAAGTAACCACCATCTGCGGCCACAGCCGTAGACAGTGATTTTTCTTCAACCTCCAAAGATCGCATCGCGTCTTCTGCACCAGAACGCAGATAGGCAGCGAACGCCTTTTTGTGTGGGACATCAAGCTCTGCTGCTGCAGAAAGGGTTGGGCGGTGTGCGCCCGCTGTTTTACGGTCCATCATGTTCAATCGTTTTTCCTGTATTTCAAGTTTGGATTTAAGGTCGGTATTGGTTCGCGTTACATCAGATAAAAATCCCGCCAACGCGTGTTTTACGTCGGCGTGGCCTTCGGGGAATTGAGTGCTCATGAGCAGTCCTTTGCTTTCGGGTATGACACTGGCACTCAGGCCAGCAGGGTTGTACGCGCCTCGGCGATTGCCGTGACCAGGTCTTGGGACAGCGCATCTTCGGACGCACCAACCCGTGCTTCGGGAAGCATTGGAAATGTCACCAAGGACACCTCCCAAAGTTCTAATTCAGACAGGCTTCGCCCGCCGTCGGGTGTTTTCTTGGCGCGTTTGGTGCGATATCCGATGGACAGGCCATCAATCGCGCCTGCTTTGATCAAGCTCAGTGCCTCTGCACCCGCTTGGATGTCGGGCAGCAAACGACCGGAAACATGCAAGCCGTGATCATCCTCGACGATTACGTCCCACACTCCGATGGGTTTGGCCGGGTCATGTTGCCACAGCATTTTGACACTGCGCCCTGCGTTTTTTAAGGCTGCTAAACTGGCCGCATACGCGCCCTTTTCAACGCTATCGCCACCCTGATCAGGTGCGCCAAAAACAGAAGCGTAACCAGATATTGTGGTGCCGTCTTTTAAGCCACTTTGATCATCAAAGCTGCTAAATTTGGTTTCTAACCTACTGGTATTATTCATAAATTCTCCGATCATGTATTTGCAATTTCGATCAACGTGATCACGCCGCGCGCTAGGACCACAGACACCACACCGAACACCGCCAACCAAAGGCGGCGTTCCATGCGTTCCAATGATGTCTCAATTTGCTCTAGCCGTCGTTCCAGCCCGTTCCAGCGTTCTGCTAAGACCGCTTCGTGAGTTGCTAGACGCGCGTTGGTCTCGTCAAACGGTTCGTATAAAAACCGCGAGCCGCCGGCGCCGGCTTTGCTCATGTTTTGATGTCCTTAGGCAGTCCCAGCAGTGCGCGTTTTTCTGCATCACTTAGAAAGCCTGCCTCGGATATCCGTTTCCATTGTGCCTCGCGCTCGCCAGCCAATGCTGGGATTGCATCCATATCTGTGGCAAAGCTGATCGAAGATTGATCAAAGCTGCACAACCAGTTGGACAAAGATGCCGACAAACGCGTAAGCAATGGTAACACGGTCAAACGATAGAAGGCGCGGTTCGCCTCGGCATAGTTGGCATAGGTGTTGTCGCCTGGCATGCCCAACAACATCGGTGGTACGCCATACGCCAACGCGATTTCGCGCGCTGCACTTTCTTTGGTCTTTTGAAACTCCATATCGGATGGGCTGAACCCGATTTGTTTCCAATCCAACCCGCCTTCCAACAGCATCGGACGACCTGCATTGCGCACGCCAGAATGGTTCATCTCTATCTCTTCGACCAAGCGATTATACTGATCGGGGCCCAACCCGCCTGCCCCATCAGTGCCTTTGTAGACAATCGCACCCGACGGGCGCGCGGCATTATCCAACAAGGATTTAGACCAGCCAGATGCGGCCGTGTGCACATCCAACGCAGTGGCCGCTGCTTGCATCGGTGACAGGCCATAATGATCATCCGTGGGATGAAAGCTTTTGAAATGAAAAATCGGCTGGGTCGCCCCGCGCATATCAAATCGGTGTTTTTTGGCACCAACGCTGTATTCATAGGCGGCGGGCCAACCATCTGCCCCTGGTATCAGGCGCATGCGATCAGAACGCAGCACATACAGCTCTTTGGGCAAGACCTGATCATCCCCTCCTGCGGCCTCTAGATAGCCGTTGCCAGTCAGCAAGAACTGCGCGATCAAACTTTCGACCAGCTCAACTTTGCTTTGGGCTTGGTTTGGGCGACGCAACAAATCCAGCATTGGATGGGCGTCTAGTTGCGCGTCTCCTTCGCGCAGAATCAACGGGATCGAGCTGACGGCCTCGGCGATCATTTTTACGCACCTGAACCCGACTGGGTTCGACGTAAATCCAGTGCGGATCATCGTCGCACTATCACGTGCCGACCAGACAGGACGCCCAGATGTGTGAAACGCCACCAACGGTTTTGTCTGCGATGTTTTTGCTTCGGGCACACGAGTGCGTGCGCCTTTCATAAACTGAAAGACCATAATGTCTTGCTCCTGCTTGGTGGGTTTTAAAGTGTTCGTATCTGCGGGTTGCGAAAGGACGCGGCGGGTTCGATCATCAAATCTGTCAAGGCCCAGACCAACGCATCCACGCGGTCAGGACTGCCTTTGCCCTGAAACCCTGTTTGAGTAACTTGGCTCATCTGATCCTCTAGTTTCTTAAAGCCGCCTACATGGTGTACGCGTTGTTGTTCATACAGCGCCGATACCGGTTCTGCGCGGGCAACTTTGCCACGCGTGGCGCGCACAGCGCGGTAGGGTATCAACGGGTTTTGTTGTCGTACTACGGCCTCGACCATTTCGCCGCCCATATTAACCTCTGCCACCACGCAATCGGCCTCGAAGTCTTCGTAAGCTTTGGCCGCGACATGCGCCCATTGATTGGGCGTTGCGGAATGAACCGTCATATCGGCCAAGATATAAGCGCGCCAATTGGCTGGGTCGCCATCGCGCGTTACACCCGCCACGATTATCCCGCATGCATCAGCGGATGCACCACTGGTGGCGGGCGGATCAACTGCGACGACCACGCGGTCAAACTCTGGCGGCATCTCTACACGTGTTGTGTCGAACCCAGCCAAAGTCCAAAGCGCGCCTTCATAACTCGACAGCAGTTCACCGTCCAACTCCTGACGACCAAGGCGAGACCCTGAATAATCAGAAAGCACTTTGCGCAAGAAACTTGGCGCGAGGTTGGCGCGGTTTGCTGTGGTCGGTGCGTGCGTTACAACGGTATCGCTGGCACCCAAAATCTCTTTTAACATCGCGACATTTCTGGGTGTGGTCGTAATCAAGCTTTGTGGATGATCGCCCAATCGCAATGCAAATTGCAGCATGTCCCACGTTGCGCGTGGGTCGCGCCATTTCGCCAGCTCGTCAAGCCATGCGCAGTCAAATTGCGGCCCGCGCAGCATTTCAGGATTATGTGCTGAGATCACATGAGCAGTCGCTCCGTTGGGCCATTCTAACATCTTGCGGGTCGCATGCCATGTTGGTCGCCTATCGGGCGGTGAACAGGCCAAGATACCGCTTTCGCCGAATATCATAACTTCGCGGACTTGATCGACGGTTTCACCAATCAAAGCAATACGAGTACATTTTCCAGGGTCGCGGCTGCGTGCACCTTCGACCTGTGATCGTACCCATTCAGCGCCAGCGCGGGTTTTGCCCGCACCGCGCCCACCAAGGATCACCCAACTGTTCCAATCTTTGTCTGGTGGCAGTTGATGCTCGTGCGCCCAGAAATCGAACATCCATGGCAAACTGGCCAAGGCATTGTCCGACAATGTATCCAAAAATGCGTTAATCTCCGCTTCGCTCTTGGATCCTAATAACGCGGTCAATGACTTCGGTTCTGGCCGATCGGAGATCAAGTTGGGTTGCGCGCAGAGCGCCTGTAATGTCACCACGTTTTTCAAGTTCAGCCTCTAATGTTTGTAGTTGCAACAATGCTTTTTGGTGATGCGCTAAGGCACCCGATATCTCTTTTGCAGTGTCGGCATTCAGGTTCGCGGTCGAAACCGCATCTATTACGCGTTGCAAGTCTTGTTTAAAACGCGCATAAATTTTGCGCGCTTGGTTCAACGTAAACGTTGAATCAAACTCCCCCTCGGGAATTGCGTCAGTCATAAAATGATATGCTCTCTTACGGTTGCCCGTCCGTGTTAGACATGAAAAAAGCGGTCGCAAGGATATGTCCTTGGCCGCTTACCCACTTCTTCCAGCTTGCCTAAAGGTATAGGCGCATCCGTTCGCTGAGTCAAGATAAATCGTTATTTATCAAAGGACTATGCGTTAACTTGTCAGTAACAAACTGGGCTAAGCCCTAGTTTGCATTGGCTTTTGCTTCGTTCGCCTTGCGTGTCCGCTCGATGATGCGCCACTTTGCTGTGGCCGCATTATGCTCTGCCAATGTCTTGGTAAACGTGTGACCACCTGTGCCATCCGCTACGAAATAAAAGAATTCTGTCGCTTCGGGTTTCAGCGCTGCTTCGATCGCTTGTTTACCGGGGTTGCCAATCGGCGTTGGCGGCAGACCTTTAAAGCGACGAGTATTGTACGGGGTATCCTTCACCAGATCAGAGCGACGGATAGAGCGCATGTTGGCAGGGTTGCCTTTGGTGAATTCGTAAACAGTTGTTGAATCCATCCCCAAAGGCTGGCCTTTGTTCAAACGGTTCACAATCACACCCGAAACCAAACCCAGCTCTTCCTTCTGTGGGGTTTCTTTTTCAATGATCGAGGCCACAATCAGCGCCTCTTCTTTGGTTTTGATAGGCAGGCCTTCGGCACGGTTTTCCCAAGCAGCGTCCAGAATTTTCGTCTGCGCGGCCGCCATTTTGTCTATTATAGATTGACGTGTGGCGTTGCGGTTATAACCATAGGTATTTGGTGCCAATGTTCCCTCGGCTGGGATCGCGGTAATCTCGCCTGTCAAATCCGACACAGCCTTTAAACGCTCGACGATTTGAAACGATGTGAACCCTTCTGGGAATGTCACATTTTTCGATATGCCAACGCCTGAATTTACGATCTCCAGAACCTGTTCCATTGACGCGCCAGCAGGGATTTTATAATCCCCGACCTTTAACTGCGCATCTTGCTTGGCATACCGTGCTGCTGTGCGAAAAACCGTAGCACTTTTGATGATGCCAGCCTCTTCCAGCCGATCAGCCACACCTTTGCGCGACCCAGAAGAGCTGAGCCGATCCCCGGGGTTAACGGCAAACGTCTTTTCAGCGACCAATGGTCCTTCGGTTTTGAACTCTGTCTTACCCCATACAATTGCACCGCCCACGGCAATAAGCGCGACAATCAAGAAGGTGACGAAATTTGCAGCTATGTGACGTGCAAACATGTTAATCCTTTACCCGCCCCATAACGAGGGACGCATTTGTACCACCAAAGCCAAAGCTGTTGGATAAAACCGTATCAATCTTGCGCTTCACTGCTTTTTTAGGCGCTAGATCCAACACTGCATCCGCTGGTGGATTGTCCAAATTCAAGGTCGGTGGCGCGACTTGGTCGCGAATGGCCAAAATACTAAAGATCGCCTCGATCGCTCCAGCAGCGCCCAACAAGTGGCCAGTTGCTGATTTGGTGGACGACATTGTCGCTTTTTTGGCAGCATCGCCCATAAGACGCGTGACAGCGCCCAATTCGATTGTGTCAGCCATCGTCGATGTACCGTGAGCATTGATATAGTCAATATCAGCAGGCGTCAGTCCTGCACGCTCTATCGCGGCTTTCATAGAACGGAACCCGCCATCACCATCCGATGATGGGGCCGTGATGTGGTAAGCGTCGCCTGACAGGCCATATCCCAACACTTCGCAATAAATCTTTGCACCGCGCGCTTTGGCATGTTCGTATTCTTCTAGAACAACAACACCAGCACCCTCGCCCATCACAAATCCATCACGGTCGTCATCATATGGACGCGATGCGTTTTCTGGATCATCACGGTGTTTGGTTGACAGTGCTTTACACGCGTTAAAGCCTGCAATGCCGATTTCTGTAATTGAGTTTTCAGCACCACCTGCGATCATCACATCCGCGTCGCCCAGACCGATCAAACGAGACGCATCACCGATTGCATGGGCACCAGTAGAACAGGCAGTCACAACCGAGTGGTTTGGCCCTTTGAATCCATAACGGATCGAAACTTGGCCAGAAATCAGGTTGATCAAACAGGCTGGAATAAAGAACGGCGAAATCCGGCGCGGCCCGCGTTCTTTCAAAATGATCGCATTTTCGGCAATCGTGCCCAATCCACCAATTCCAGATCCCAGCAGCACACCCGTGCGCAAACGATCTTCTTCGTCTTCGGGCATCCAATTCGCGTCGCGTACAGCCTGTTCAGCAGCAGCAATGCCATAAAGGATGAAATCATCAACTTTGCGGCGTTCTTTCGGCTCCATCCAGTCATCAGGATTGAAGGTACCGTTGGTGCCATCACCAAAAGGGATTTCGCAGGCGTAATTCGTTGCCAAATGATCCGCATCGAACCGTGTGATTGTTCCAGCGGAATTTTCACCTGCAATCAGGCGTGACCATGTTTCTTCAACCCCACAAGCAAGCGGGGTTACCATTCCAAGGCCTGTGACAACTACTCTGCGCATGTTTTAGTCCCTATTCATGTCTTTTGATTGCCCCATATCTACCCCGCCGTTCAGATCAGGGCAATAGAGCGGCCGCGAAACTGCTGACTTTTGCAGACATTCGCGCAAATAAAAACGGCACTACCCGCAAAGGAAGTGCCGTTAGAATTAATTTGAAGTGGGCTTAAGCCGCTTCTGTGATGAATTTAACTGCGTCACCAAAAGATTGGATTGTTTCAGCTGCATCATCAGGGATTTCGATACCGAATTCTTCTTCAAATGCCATGACCAGCTCTACTGTGTCCAGGCTATCTGCACCTAGGTCGTCGATGAATGAAGCACCTTCGATGACTTTATCTTCGTCAACGCTCAAATGCTCTACAACGATTTTCTTAACACGATCAGCGATGTCGCTCATGGTATATTCCTCTTATCAATTGGTGCTGTTGCACCGTTAGAAGCCGCATTATGCGACCAGATGGCCCGAAGGCCGATTAAACGCCACAGCAATACGCAGCATCATAACTGCGCGGGCTATAACATAAGAAACTACTATGGCAAACGTTTTTGTAACCTTTTGACACAATGCCTTCCTACTCGACAGAGAATGGGGGCAGCGAGCGCGTATTACAAGGGGTATAACATAGCTGTTACGCGCAAATCCGCCTTTAAATCATCGCCATTCCGCCATTTACGTGCAATGTTTGCCCCGTGATATAGCTGGCTTCTTCACTTGCCAAATACGCCACCGCAGATGCGATTTCCAAGGGTGAACCCATGCGTTTTTGCGGAATTCCCGCCAAAATACCATCTTTTACGGCATCAGTTAAATCCGCCGTCATTGCGGTTTCGATAAAGCCTGGTGCGACGCAATTGGCCGTGATCCCCCGACTGGCAACTTCTTGCGCATAGGATTTTGTCATACCGATCATACCCGCTTTGGACGCGGCGTAGTTCACTTGACCTGCATTGCCCGTCACCCCCACAATAGATGTGATGTTAATGATCCGTCCCCAGCGCGCTTTCATCATCGGGCGCAACACGGCCTTCATCAGACGCATAGTAGATGTCAGGTTGACGTCGATCACCGACTGCCATTCATCATCCGTCATACGCATAAAAATATTGTCGCGTGTTATCCCTGCATTGTTCACCAGAATATCCAAGCTTCCCAGCGCTTCGGCTGCTTTTTTAGGCAATTCAGCAATCGCCTCTGCGTCACTTAAGTTACAAGGGGTCACAAACGCGCCCTCGCCCAGTTCTGCGGCCAATGCCTCTAGCGGGGCGACACGTGTTCCAGACAGGGCAACCTTGGCGCCCTGCGCGTGCAGTACTCGTGCAATTTCGCCGCCGATACCGCCTGATGCGCCCGTAACCAGCGCGCCTTTTCCTGATAGATCAAACATGAATGTTTCCTTAACTTTGTGAGAGTGCTGCGATGTCGGCTGGCTTGTTAATCGGCGTGGCCGTCAATT
>CALDZS010000072.1 GCA_937944065.1 uncultured Amylibacter sp.
TGCCTTCATTTCGGGATCACCCAGCATCTCTTCGGCCTCTGCGATATCAGACAACAGGGTTTTGTAGCCGCTGATCTGATCAACCACAGGCTTTAAATCCGAATACTCTTTCGACAAGGCCGCAATTTCATCAACAGCAGACCCATCTGACATCTTCGCCTCTAGAAAGGCAAAACGAGCAAGTATCTGTTCTAGTTTAACTTCTGGTACCATAATGCAGTCATTGCCGCTGTGATCCATAGGGTCAAGCCTGATAGGTGACTTTTCCCTGCAAATATGTTAATCTGATGGTATGAAGCTGGCAATTTTCATTGCAATACTGCTTTTCCCGCTGCAATCCATTGCAGGCGATGTTGTTGAATGGCCAGACTGTTATTGCACCGACAAGGCTGGATCACGCGTTGAACTGGGCGAAAACATATGTCTAACCGTCGATGGGCGCAGCTATACCGCGCGTTGCGAAATGTCCTTGAACGTGCCGATGTGGCGCGAGGTGGGGCCAGAATGCCTATCCTCGTTTAATCGCGACCCGAAGTCCCCGTTCCCATTGCAAAGCACGCCGACGATTGGCGCCAAAATCGCTATGGCCCAGCATTGATCGCGAAAAGATCGAGAATGTACTGGTGGTGGGTGACAATTCCTTGAATTCAACTGTGATAATGTCAGGGAACCGGAACAACATCGACCTATGCATATAAGTCAATTTTCTATTTTCCACTGACCCAAACATATAGCGCGTGCTTAACTGGCCACTGCCGAAATTCTCGATGATGTCGCCCAAGTCTTTCACAGACAGGTCAATCGTACCGACCTCTTCCATCGTGATCATGTGCGAATTGGGCTTAGTCCAGTTTGCCGCTTGCTCCGCGACACCGTCATGCCAAACTTGTTTGTCCAAATCTTTCATATGAGACCCTACTCTCGTCGCGCACAACGCAATCGCTGCGACGCATAAAATAATTTTCAACCATCGCATCTAGTCTGAAATGTTTTCAGACTCTAATAGCTGCGCGCGTTTTTCAACCAAATCGACAATATGGTCGACCATACCATCGTTACTGATTTTATGATCCTGTTTTCCCGCCATGTAAACCATTCCTGAACCTGCGCCGCCGCCCGTGAAACCAACATCCGTCATCAAAGCCTCGCCAGGACCGTTAACCACACAACCGATGATGGACAGCGACATCGGGGTTTTGATGTGATCCAAACGTTTTTCTAACGCCGCAACCGTTGAAATCACATCAAACCCTTGGCGTGCGCAAGATGGGCAGGAAATAATATTCACACCTCTATGCCGAAGGCCAAGCGATTTAAGAATTTCAAACCCAACCTTAACTTCTTCCACAGGATCAGCAGACAAAGAAACACGCAGCGTATCACCTATCCCCATCCATAGCAGGTTCCCAAGTCCAATCGCCGATTTGATGGTACCGGATGTCAGTCCCCCCGCCTCGGTTATCCCAATGTGGATTGGGGCATCTGTTGCCTCTGCTAAACCTTGGTATGCCGCCGCCGCCATGAACACGTCAGATGCTTTGACCGAGATTTTGAATTCATGGAAATCATTGTCTTGCAAGATGCGAATATGATCCATACCGCTTTCGATCATGGCATCTGGACATGGCTCGCCATATTTATCCAACAGGTGCTTTTCCAACGACCCACCATTGACGCCGATGCGTATTGAACACCCGTAATCGCGTGCGGCCTTGATGACTTCGCGAACCCGCTCTGTCGATCCGATATTGCCTGGGTTAATGCGCAAGCATGCCGCACCCGCCTGCGCTGCTTCAATCGCGCGTTTATAGTGGAAATGGATGTCTGCGACCAATGGCACGGGACTTTGGCGTACAATCTCGTGCATCGCAGCTGTCGAAGCTTCGTCTGGGCAGCTGACCCGCACAATATCTGCACCTGCATCTGCGCACGCTTGGATTTGTGCAACGGTTGCTTTGACATCATGGGTTAACGTGTTGGTCATGGTTTGAACGCTGATCGGTGCATCGCCACCTACAGGAACAGATCCCACATGGATTTTACGGCTTTCGCGGCGATAAATATTGCGCCACGGGCGAATGCTGTTCAAGGACATGTTAGATACTCTTTGCGATGTCGTTTAAGTTAGAAATAACGTTTCCACACTGCAGGGCAAGTAGCGAAATAGCTATTCCTGTGTATTCTCTGCGACAACGGGCAAGTTTACAGGTTCTTGCAGCTCAACCGCCAATTCCAACTCTGCTGCTTGGAATCTTTCCTTGATGTCATCCGGAACCAAAGAAACCTTGCGCGCAACGCCGGTCTTTATGCCGACGGGGCCAAACACATCTTGCCCGACCATCACATAGACCGAGCCAGAGTTCCCTGCGCGCAACATGGGCAATGCAATGTCAGCAGGAACGCGGTACCTTTGACCCGCATCCAATGTCTTTTCAAACAACACGCCACCGTCTTTTTGAAAGACGCGAATCCATGCAGGGCGCACTGCCAAGATATCAATTGCAGGCGGCCCTTCGGCGACTACAATCGGGGCAAACGCAGGTTCTTGTGGCGCTGAAACTGCGACGATTGAGCTGGTGATAGACGGGTCAATCGTGCCAATCGGTCCATCGCGTGCGACCAATTTTGGAATTTCTAGTTCTTGCGGACGGTACAGTTGTTCCAAGCTTACAGTTTCCGTTTGAGCCAGTGCTGCACCGTTTGTTATGACGTTCGGGCCGCTTAGCTGACGTTCTGTCACTGCAGTTACTTGGGTCGTCACACCGGGCGTTTCATTCACAGGGGCGAATTGAACGCGCTGTACTTCCTGCAAAACACTCCATCCGCCAAAGCCGATACCGAACAACAAGCCCAGCAACACAAAAGTGGACGCAATACCAGAAACCGAAATGCTGCCCAAAAAGCCTGCAGGCTTTGGAACCATCGGGATACGCGGATTGAACAATGGATCGTTCATCATAGCCATTTTTGTGGCACTGACAGGGACGGCTGGCTTTTTCTTACTGGCTGTTGGTTGCGCCAAAACGACGCGCACACCGTCAAACCCGCTTTCCTCGCAAAACCGCTCAAAGCATTCTTGCGGGTCCAGGTTGAGATATTTCGCATAGGATCGAATGTAACCAGAGACGAAGCTCGCTGTGGGAAACGCTGATGCGTCACAGTCTTCGATGGCCCCCAATTGGTGCGCTTTCATCTTTAGGTCATGGGCTGCAGCTTCTAAAGTTTTACCTTTTGTGGCCCGTTCGCCACGCATGAGGTCACCCAAAGTGATCTCAAAACTATCAAAACTAGATAGCTCAGTAACCCCATTGTTTGGTTCGACATGCTCTGTCATCACCACGCCCCTCTTGAATCATCACGTCGACATTTTTTGCACATAACGTCGTTCCGAGAATATTTAAAGATGGAATAGCCTAAAATGACTAATTTTGCAAAGGGTTACAGAATTAACAGGCGAGTTTTGACCTATTCAGCTCGCAATGCGACCAAAGAACGTCCATTGCGTCGACCAATTGATTAATCATCTCTTGGCTGTGAACTGGTGAAGGCGTGAATCGCAACCGCTCTGTTCCCGTCGGAACAGTCGGAAAATTGATAGGTTGAACATAGATCGAATAGTCATTCAGCAACATATCTGACAACTGTTTACACTTTACTGGATTACCTACATGCACGGGTACAATATGGCTACCTTGGTCATCCAACGGCAATCCCAAAGCACGAAAACGGTCTTTGATAATGTTGGCTTTTTCTTGATGTGATTGGCGCAAGAACTGATCGGCTTTCAAAAACTCAACAGACGCGTAAGCGCCAGCAGCAATTGCAGGAGGCAACGATGAGGTGAAAATAAAGCCAGGCGCATAAGACCGGATCGCATCAATCAGATTGGCGTTCCCCGCAATGTAACCACCGATAACGCCGTATGCTTTTGCCAGCGTACCGTTGACGATGTCGACCTGATCTTGCAAACCCAATTGTTCCAACACCCCGCCACCGCGCGGACCGTACATTCCAACGGCATGGACCTCGTCAATGTAGGTTAGAGCATCAAACTCTTTCGCCAGATCAATGATCTCTTTGATCGGGGCAAAGTCGCCATCCATTGAATACAAAGATTCGAACGCAATGACCTTGGGTGCTGATGGGTCGGAATTTTCCAGCAGTTCGCGCAAATGCTCTACGTCGTTATGACGGAATATCTGTTTTTCACCGTTACCGTGTCGAATGCCTTGGATCATGGAAGCATGGTTCAGCGCATCAGAATAAATGATCAAGCCGTCGAACAATTGCGGTAGCGCCGACAAAGTCGCCTCGTTTGCATTATAGGCCGAGGTGAATAACAACGCAGCTTCTTTTTGGTGCAAATCTGAAATCGACGCCTCTAGCTGGCGGTGATAGATTGTATTGCCTGAAATATTCCGCGTTCCACCAGAACCGACACCCGCCACATCGATGGCCGTTTTCATCGCATCTATGACGACGGGATGCTGACCCATACCTAAATAGTCATTACCGCACCAAACTGTGATTTCTTTAACGACGCCATCTGCCTGGGTCCAATTCGCTTTTGGAAACGATTGGTTTTGGCGACATATGTCTTGGAACACACGATAACGCCCCTCTTCATGTAGGCGTGCCAAAGATGCGTTAATTTTCTGATCATAGGTCATATGAAGTGATTCCGTGCTTTACGGAACCTTCATATACAAAAAACGCGATATGTTTAAGGAACAAATCGACGCATTCAATCAAAGAACCGCCGACGTCCAGAAATTTAATCCAATTTAGTAGATATAGCGGATTTGATCCGCCCAATACCGTTCTACTTTGACCAGACTAGAGGCGATATCCTCCAGTGTGTTTTCGGTCAAAACGCCGCGCGTTTTCATACCCTCTGCATGTCGACCAAACAGTTCTGACACGATTTTCCGAATGGATTTGCCCTTGTCTGTCAGTTTGACCCGGACTGCCCTCCGATCAATTTCGCATCTTTTGTGATGCATATAGCCACATTCAACCAGTTTCTTAAGGTTGTAGGAAACGTTAGATCCCTGATAATAGCCACGTGATTTTAATTCGCCCGCCGTGACTTCGTTATCACCGATGTTAAACAACAATAAAGCTTGGACAGAGTTGATGTCCAACAAACTCAGACGTTCAAATTCATCCTTAACGACATCCAATAGCAATCGGTGTAATCGTTCAACCATCGCGAGGGTTTCTAGGTAGTGATTTAAAAATTCACTGCCACCGCCCTGCGGTACAGCAATATCTACGGGTTCGTGCATGCTCATTCCAGTCTCCGACAAATCTTTAGATGTCTTTTGTCTGAAATTTGAAAACAAGTTATTAAGTTGCTCGGTTATTTTTTCTTCGCCAGGAAATAATCGCGTACAATTTTAATCGATGGACGCAGCGCCATGGGTGCGTCCGCTTGCCCTGACACCCAAAGATATAGATCATGATCCTGTTCTTCCATCAGTACCTCGTGCGCATCCAACTCTGCTGCGTTCAAACTGGCAAGCCGGTCATCGGCAAACCCGCCCAAGATCAAGTCCATCTCTTTGATACCGCGCCGCCACGACCGAATGCGCAGTCTTTTTAGTCTATGTTCGGCGGTTTCGCTCATGGCTTGATATCCTAATTTTATAAGCGCGAGATATCATATCGAACAGCACAGTCAAACTCGCTTGCTCTGATCTGGAACCTTGGCTACATATTTAGCTGTATTAAAAGGATATACCCCATGAGCTTTCTTGCAAAAACTCTCGATGCCGTGAAACCTTCGCCTACAATCGCGATCAGCGCCATGGCGATAGAGATGCAGGCGCAAGGTAAAGACGTGATCGCATTGAGCGCGGGCGAGCCTGATTTTAATACGCCGGACAATATTAAAGCCGCCGCAAAGGCCGCGATGGATGCGAACAAAACCAAATACACGGCCCCCGATGGGATTAAAGAGTTAAAGCAAGCAATTTGTGATAAATTCAAGCGCGACAACGAGTTAGACTATAAAGTTGATCAAGTTTGCGTCTCGACTGGCGGCAAGCAAGTTCTCTACAATGCGTTGATGGCCACCCTGAATCCAGGTGACGAAGTAGTCATTCCCGCACCTTACTGGGTGTCCTATCCTGATATGGTATTACTGGGCGGCGGCGCACCCGTCATTATCGAGTGTCCTATCGAAGACAATTTCAAACTATCCCCCGCGGCATTAGAAGCTGCAATCACGTCCAAAACCAAATGGTTGATCTTCAACTCTCCATCCAACCCAACGGGTGCTGGATACACATTTGACGAATTGAAGGCGTTGACGGATGTTTTGCTACGCCACCCGCATGTTTGGGTCATGACCGACGATATGTATGAGCATCTCAGCTATGATGGGTTCGAGTTTTGCACCCCAGCACAAGTTGAACCACAGCTTTATGACAGAACACTGACGGTAAACGGTGTCTCGAAGGCCTATGCGATGACGGGCTGGCGCATCGGTTATGCTGGCGGGCCAAAGCATCTGATCAAGGCGATGGGCAAAATCCAAAGCCAAAGCACATCTAACCCCTGCACTATCAGCCAATGGGCGGCAGTCGAGGCGCTTAACGGCACACAAGATTATATTGAAATGAGCCGACCAATCTTTAAGGCCCGCCGAAATATGGTCGTGGACATGTTAAACGACATCGACGGCATTGTGTGCCCAAAACCCGAAGGGGCATTCTATGTCTACCCAAGTATCGCGGGATTAATCGGCAAAACTACACCTAGCGGCGTTCAAATCAAAACTGACGAGGATTTCGCCAAGGAATTGTTGGCATTACACGGGGTCGCGCTGGTATTTGGCGCTGCTTTTGGACTATCGCCAAATTTCAGGATCAGCTACGCTACATCAGACGAGTTGCTGGTTGAAGCCTGCGGTCGTATTAAAGAGTTTTGCAATTCACTAAAATGACATATTATTGACGTACATACTCCTCACTCGATTTCGATTTCTAAGTAACCAGTTAAAAAACGGAGACTAAAGATGGGCCAAGTTGTTGCGATGAAGACACCAGATAAACTGTTTTTCCGCGTCCGCGATGGCGGTGCGGCGGTTTTTCGGGTGGATACTGAAAACCGTCAACGTCGGTTAGAGTTACAGCAGATCGCAACAATCAAACTTGCTGCGGGCGATATTAAACCCTTTGGCAAAACCAAATTGACTGCCGTGGAAATGGAAAGCATGGCCGATTGGATCGTCGAGCGGCGCAAGTTGACCACGATGCGCCAAGAGGATGAGTTGCGCAAAACCATCGACGCCATTTCTGGCACCGCCCATTGGGTACAGTTCGAAGCGACCGAGGATCAATTGGATACCTATGCCGATGATCTGCTAATGGCGATGCATGATTTGCGATCTTCAATTGTAAAGCAAAAATCGAAGATTATGCAAAAACAGGCTGCTGAAACCTAAGACAAAATATTGTTTGCTTTAGAAGCCTATTTCGTAACAAATCCACCTTGCACTGACTTGAGAGCGGCGCTGTATAAGCATCAAGAATTGCCTGCTGTGCGGCAAAGCCACCATCGATCTCGATCTAACATTTCGTGAAGCAGCCCA
>CALDZS010000073.1 GCA_937944065.1 uncultured Amylibacter sp.
ACGAAATATCGACACTGTTCAAAGATGCCAACCAGATGTCGGTAAACAAAAGCGTCAGCTGTTTCATACTGCCGATCCCATCCGTTATGTTGAGTTGGTTTCAGTCGGTCAGATTGATCTGATTAGGCATTCTATCAAAGGCGATCAGATGAATATATTGCCGTGGCACCCCACCTGTCGAGACGAAGTTGTATGGGATCAGCATTTCAACTTTGCACAAGTGGTTCAACGCGGATGCATCTTTAGCTACTCAATGTACTTCTAGTTTGGAACATGGATTGTGATCAGAGCGAAGTGGCGCAGAAATTCGCACATCGCGTACAGTTTAGGATCGGTTGGGTATTTGGTTGGGCGATATGCGAGATTTGCTGAAAAGGCGCGCCTAGCTTGCGCCTACTAATTCGTCCACTTGATCGAACATCCCATTGATGGCATTTGCGTGCGCGGACCCTCGCCAGTGTCTGATATCTGTATCATTGCATCCAACAATTCGTGCACGCCTGATTTTGGATCAATAAATCGCCCGCGATATTGCAGGCCACCATTTTTGTTAAAGCCAAAGAAATCGGGTGTGCAAACGGCGCCGTACGCACGCCCGACTTTTTGATCTTCATCTATCAGATAGGGAAAGTCGAATCCGTTTGCGGATGCAAATTTTATCATCTCGGGCGGGCTGTCGTCAGGATGTTCGTGATAGTCATTTGACATGATCGCCAAGGTTTGAATGCCGCGCGCCGCTAACGTCGCGGTATCGGCAGCAAAAGCTGCTGCTATCCGCTGCACGTAGGGGCAGTGGTTGCAAATAAACGCGATCAACACCGCATCTTTGCCCAGATAGTCTGACAGGTTATGCGCCACACCATGTGCGTCGTTTAAAGTGAAATCAGGCGCTTGCCAGTCGAAATCACAGATTGGGGTATCGAGTAACATACGCTATTCCTTTTTGGTTAAACCAAGCTCGGCTTGTTTCTTTTTGCTTAGCGCCGCTGCAATCATATCGTAGGATGCCTGTATATGGGCTTTTAATTCAGTATCTGACAGGCCGCCTTCGTCATATTGCTGTATCCATTTTAACCCGCGCGATGCCAGATAGGGCGCAGGTCGCATTCCGACCATATCAGATAAAATCTCATATCCCATATGACTGACTTTAAAGGTAAATGCGTCACGCTCGTCATTCCAGCCACATACGGCAAATAATTTTCCACCGGCTTTCCACACATCCGAGTTCCCCCACTGCACGACATGTGTCGTGGCCGGTAGCGATTTGCAAAATGCGTTAAATTCGTCGCGGGTCATTCGGGTATGATAAGATTATTCCCCGATGTCTCAAGCGTTTGTTCGAAGATTTGATGCTGGGTAAAGCTGAAATCAAGAAAATGGGTTGGCGCGTAAAAAAGGGAATGCGCGCCAACCCAAATTTAACGGAACCCGAGGAGGGTGCCCGTTAGTATGATGACAGATAGCCCTGGGAGGAGCGAGCCTGACATCGTCTTGTCCCGCACCGAACCCGGTGCGGTATCTCTTGTATTACAAACCGTCATACTCATAGTTGATTAGTTTGTGTGCGTGACGATCAATATCTTTGCGTTGGACGCCGATCTGTTCCAACTGTTCATCTGTTAAGGCAGTCAAAACGGACTTCATTCGACCAGCTTGCATGTTCAAAATAACTGGCTTAGCGGCCTTTGAAACCCTTTGTGCCAATGATCCTAATTGGGCTTTGGCTGTGGCCAAAAGTTCGTGCAAATGAATATTAACAAATGCATCGTTTATAACGTTGCTTGGATGTTTCATTTGATGTCTGCTTTCATGGCTTCTTCTTGCGCAATTTTGGCAATGTCCGAGCGGGGAATACCGATGTCGTCTAGCTCGCGATTGGACAATCTTGCCAGTTCAGAATACGTTTCCGCCCAACGTGCGCGGCGCTTTTGATAGAGCGATATTGATGTTACCAATTCGGCCCAACGCATGCGAAAAGTGTTTAGTATCGTGATTGGCAATTGATTGCTTTGTAACAGTGCTTTTGTCATTTATTTGCCTTTCTGGTTACTGCACAAGCTTTGCTGTGCTTCAAAACAATAGTTAGTATCTGCTGGGCCTAGTCTCAACGGGTTGAAAACGCATAGGGGCTTTGCCATTTTCGCATAGGTTTGTTTTGTTAAACTCGTTTAACATCATTCTATGGATATCTCGTCGCAGATGCTTTTGTTTGTTAAGGTCGTTGAATTGGGTAGCTTTTCGGCCGCCTCCAGATCCAGTGGTCAAACGCCATCCGCAGTCAGCAAACAGATCAGCCAATTAGAAGATCATGTTGGCCGTCGCTTATTGCACCGAACACGAACTGGTGTGATTCTGAGCGATGATGGTAAAGAGTTTTTTACCAAGTGCCGCGTGCTGGCTGATAAGTATGTTGATGCGACAGACCACATATCAAATTTTGATACAGAGCCGCATGGCTTGTTACGTATCGCGACGAGTGTTGCGTTCGGTAAGTTTCAACTTATTCCGGCTTTGCCGGATTTTTTGAGCCAGCATCCGAAAATTACAGTTTCGACAGAGCTGACAGACCGTCATGTTGATGTTGAAGAAGAGCGGTTTGATGTGGCAATTAGTTTTGCTGAACAATTGACCAATCCTAACATGATTGCGCGAAAGATAATGCGCAACGAGCGGGTACTGTGTGCATCGCCTGATTTTATCGCCTGCAACGGTGCGCCAAAAACGTTTCAAGAGTTGGAACGGTTTAATTGCTTGCGAACATCGAACATGGTCGGTCGCAACGCGTGGGAAGCTTATCTGGACGGCAAAACCTATAGGGTTGATGCATCAGGAAATTTTGTAGGCAATAGCGCAGACGCGGTTTACAAAGCGGCCTTGGCTGGTTTGGGGATTGCGCGACTTTCAACTTACATAGTTGAAGAAAAATTCGCGTCAGGCGAGCTGGTGCGTTTGTTCCCCAATTATGCGCAAAAACATGCTGACGTTGCCGTGATTTTTGCCGAGAAACGAAACCTCGCCCCCAAAGTTCGCGTGTTCGTAGAGTTTATGGCAGATCGTTTCAAATCGCACGAAGTGCATGCGACAGCAAAATCCTTGTGACTTTGATTTGATACGCTAGGTTGCCTGAAACAGTAATAGGAACCGATCTATGTCTAAGCTCTTTACCCCGTTGACCATAAAAGATGTGACTTTTCGTAACCGCATAGGCGTGTCGCCGATGTGTCAATACAGCTCGAACGATGGAGTCGCGACAGACTGGCATATGGTGCATCTTGGATCGCGCGCGGTCGGTGGTGCTGGATTGGTGATCGCAGAGGCAACTGCGGTGCGCGCTGATGGTCGCATTACGCCAGGCTGTGCGGGCTTGTGGAACGAAGATCAAGTCGAAGCGTTGATCCCGATCAATCGCTTCATCGAAGATATGGGGGCGGTGGCAGGTGTGCAGATCGGTCACGCGGGGCGTAAAGCATCTGCGGCACGACCATGGGATGGTGGCGCCCATCTGGCGGATGACGCGGGCGGTTGGCATATGATCGCGCCGACAGACCAGCCCTTTGACGATGACAGCACCCGTTTGTGGAAAGCGCCGCGCGCGATGACCCACGATGACATTAAAAAAATACAACAGAGCTTTGTCGATGCAGCCAAACGGGCGCTGGTTGCGGGGTATAGGTTTTTGGAAATACACGGCGCGCATGGATATCTTTTGCACAGTTTCTTTACGCCATTGGTCAACACCCGCACTGATGAATATGGCGGTGATGCGCGCGGGCGCGCGCGCATGATGTTAGAGACGATTGACGCAGTGCGCGCGAACTGGCCAGAAAACTTGCCCCTTGGTGTGCGCTTGTCTGCAGCGGATTGGATTGATGGCGGCCTAACGGTCGAGGATAATATCCAAATGGCGGCTTGGTTAAAAGAACGCGGTGTGGATATCATAGATTGCTCAGGCGGTGGTGCAACACCAGCGGCGCGCGCCTCTATTGGGTCGCGCACTGCGGATCAGGTAAATTTGGCGGCGCAAATTCGCAAGGATGCCGAGATTGCGACCATGGCGGTGGGTTGTATCACTGATGCGAAACATGCTGAGGCGGTGATCGCGGAAGGTCAGGCCGATATGGTGCTTTTGGCGCGCCAATTGCTTCGTGACCCGTACTGGCCAGTACACGCTGCGCAAGAACTGGAGGCGGATGCAAAGTCAATGATGCCGATCCAGAACGGATTTTTTGTAGGATAAGATATATAGGGCCGGAGCACATTGTTGCAAATGTGTTCCAGCCCGATTCCAACCTAGCCGCGTTGCACGAGGCGGGTTGGCATAGCGTCAGATGAACCCGGGAGAAGGGGCCCTGCCGCATATGTTCTTGTCTGCTTAGCGCAGAACGAGCTTCATAGCTTCTTGTTTAGCCAATTTCGCGATTTGCGACCGCGCGATACCAACATCAGCTAGATCACGATCAGATAGCGCAGCCAGTTCGTTGTATGTTGCGTTGAAACGTGCTCTGCGCTGCGCGAATGTTGATACTGACTTTGACATTGCAGCCCAACCTGAACGTAGTTGTCCAAGGATTTCTAGGGGCAAGTTGTTGCCGTGTGTAATTGCTTTTGACATAGTGTCTGCCTTTCTTGTTTCGCACTGTTCTATCGTGCTTCACCAAACAGATAGCGCTAACGGTGTTTGGTTTGTAGGGATGAATATGCATAGTCGGTTTGCAAAAACCACATAGGTCGTCTGCCAAGTGCTAGCTGTGCAAACCATTATCGCCAGATCAATGTTGTGTGAGTTACGCAGCACACTGTGGTGAGGCACTGGCACAGATTTAATAGCGCAGAACGGCTAGGACAATTGCCGCAAGTTGGGAGCAAATTTAATCATCAATTTTGACTTAAGCCGTTTGATCGCTAAGGTGGTCTAATTCAATCTCAGAAAAACAAAGGAATTATTATGCTCCGTTTCATTTCTGTTTTGTTTTTAGTTGCCGCATGTTCAACGCAGCCCGCTCCAATTACTGGGGATGATTATGCAAGATTGCTCAGCCCTGGTGCGCAGACACGTGCGGTGGTGGACAGCGCTCTGCCAAAGATGCTGGAAGAGAATTTGATCCTAGAGCGTAAAATCCTGCAACGCGGTCGACCGCTTAGTCCGATCGAGGCCCGCAGGGCGCGGGCGTTGGGCGTCAACAACACCAGCAAGGTTCGCATCTTGGTGGTTACAACCATCCCATCGCGCAATACATTCGCCAAAGTAAACGCAGAGCTGGGCGGTGCTACCAGTCTTGGCATCGGAAGTGAAATTGGGGGCCTGACAACAGGCTATGGTATTTTGGTTGCACGAAATTATGCCGACAAGGATTGGCTGATT
>CALDZS010000074.1 GCA_937944065.1 uncultured Amylibacter sp.
ATGCCCACGGTATCATTCAACGCTTTGGCCAAAGGAGCGAGGCAGTTGGTTGTGCAAGACGCGTTAGAAACGATCAAGTCGTTCGCAGTTAGCTGGTCATGATTAACACCATAAACAACTGTGCGATCCGCTGTGTCACCAGGGGCCGATAGCAAAACGCGTTTGGCGCCATTGTCTAGGTGAATTTGGGATTTTTCTTTCGAATTGTGTTTGCCCGTACATTCCAACAAAACATCGATCCCGCGCCAGTCCAGCGCGCTGGCATCATAGGTAGATTGCATGCGGATCGGGCCTTGGCCTACATCCAAGGTGTCACCGACGATTTTGACGTCTCCAGGGAAGCGGCCGTGAACACTGTCATACTTTAGAAGATGCGCCAAGGTTGGCAATGGTGCAGGGGCGTTGATGGCGACCACTTCGATGTCAGTGCGACCAGATTCGATGATAGCAGCTAGTGTAGAGCGGCCGATGCGGCCCATCCCGTTGATTGCGACCTTAAGTGTCATGTCATGCTCCCGAGTTATGACAGCGAACGGTGGCCGCTCGCGTAATGTGTTTACACCGCGATGCCTAGTGTGAATTGCCCGAATTTGAAAGCAAAACCGTCAAGTATTTGGTAAAAAGTGTCCATTATTCAATTCGTTAGCGATAACGGTTAACGTGTTACCGCTAACGATTGATTACAGTAGTTCTTTGGCCGCTTTGGCAACTGCGTCAGATGTGATGCCAAACTTTTCATACAGCACGTCTGCGGGCGCTGATGCGCCAAAGCTGTCCATGCCCACAAAGGCTGCTTTGTTGTGCTTGCCACGTTCACCAGTCAACCAACGATCCCAGCCTTGGCGGACGCCTGCTTCTACCGCGACACGCACTGCGCCTGCGGGCAGTACTTTACGGCGGTACGCTTCGTCTTGTGCTTCAAACAGTTCCCAGCAAGGCATGGAGACAACGCGTGTGCCAATACCTTCTGCCTCTAGCTTGGCTTTGGCTTCCATCGCGATCTCAACTTCCGACCCAGTGGCCATCAAAATCACCTGACGTTTGCCTTCTTCACGCGCCAAAACATACGCACCAAGTGAGGTCATGTTCTTTTGCGTGTGTGTAGTACGCACTGTGGGCAAACCTTGGCGTGTCAGTGACAACACAGACGGCGTGGATTTTGACGTGACTGCCAATTCCCAAGCTTCTGCTGTTTCCACAGTATCTGCAGGGCGGAACACATTTGTATTCGGTGTTGCGCGCGAAATCGCCAGATGCTCCACAGGTTGGTGCGTTGGACCGTCTTCGCCCAAACCAATACTGTCATGTGTCATTACATACACAACGGGAATACCCATGAGTGCAGACAAACGCATCGCTGGACGGGCATAATCGGTAAAGCACATGAAAGTGCCACCATAGGGACGAATACCGCCATGCAAGGCCATACCATTCATCGCGGCGGCCATGCCGTGCTCGCGGATGCCATAATATACATGACGACCGCCACGGTTACCCGGTTCGAATGTGCCAAGATCTTTGGTCAGAGTATTGTTTGACCCAGTCAAGTCAGCAGAACCCCCAATGGTTTCCTGCATAATTGGGTTTATCACCTCTAGCGCGGTCTGGCTGGACTTTCGCGTCGCCATTTTTGGTTGGGTTTCTGAAATCTCTTTCTTCAAACGTTTGATTGCAGCGCTCAACTTGGGCGAGGCAACACCGTTCATCACGCGCGTGAATTCAGTTTGCTTTTGCCCAGACAAACCAGCAAAGCGACTTTCCCAGTCTTGACGATCCGATGCACCGCGTGCGCCTATAGCACGCCAGCCATCCAAAACATCTGCGGGAACTTCAAATGCAGGGTAGGGCCAGTCGTAAAACTTGCGCATCTGCGCCAATTGTTCGTCCTTGATATTATAGCCGTGACCACCAGACGTGTTCTCAACGCCATCAACACCCGCCGCGATTGTGGTTTTGCACGCAATCATTGATGGTGTGTTGGTTTTCTTCGCGGCTGTGATTGCTTCATCGATTTCATCTGGGTTGTGGCCGTCGACTTGAAACACAGACCAACCAGCCGCCTTGAAACGCGCAACTTGATCCGTTTTGTCTGACAATTCAGCAGTGCCGTCGATTGTGATGTTATTGTCATCCCACATGACTATCAGTTTGGACAGCTCGTGCTTGCCCGCAAGGCCAATCGCCTCGTGGCTGACACCTTCCATCAAGCACCCATCGCCTGCCATGACATAGGTGTAGTGATCCACGACCTTTTTGCCGAACCGTGCTGCCAAAGCCTGTTCTGCCATGGCAAACCCGACCGCGTTTGAAATACCCTGGCCCAATGGACCCGTGGTCGTTTCGATCCCTTTTGCATGGCCATATTCAGGATGCCCAGCCGTTTTCGCGCCCCATTGGCGGAAATTGCGGATCTCATCCATCGTCATATCTTTATAGCCTGTTAGATGCAGTAGCGCGTAGATCAACATCGACCCGTGCCCCGCAGACAGGATGAACCGATCGCGGTCTGCCCAATCTGGATTAGATGCGTCGAACTTCAAATGGTTTTGAAACAGCACCGTGGCAACATCCGCCATACCAATGGGCATGCCTTGATGGCCTGATGCGGCAGCGTGCACAGCGTCGGCGGCCAGAATGCGGATCGCGGCCGCTTTTTTCCAATGGTCAGGATGGGTGTTTTTTAGGTCAGAAAGGGACACGTGGCAGGCTCGCTTTTCTCGTTGATTATGTGGTTTCTGGCCGTACCAGATACCAAGTGTTGTGGTCTGGTCAAGCAACTGTTTGCCTATTGATGAACTTTTTACTGCAAGAAACTGTTTTAATTAGGTTAAAATACATTCAGAGATCAAATAAAATGATTCGTGCGAAAGATAAGGGGCAAACATGAGCGAACTGGACAGTTTAGAACTACGCGCAAATGCAGCGATTGCGAAACTGAAAACGCCACCATCTCCAATGATATCAGACACTTCTGAGGAAACAGAGAAGCTGACGCAAGACGTGGCCAAACTAAAAGAAGAGTTGGAAAAAGAACAACGTGTCCATAATGCACTACAAGTAGAGTTCTTGGACGTGTGCCAAGAATTTGGTGCGATGGAGCTGGATCACATGTCATCGGCCGATAAGTCAGGCTCTGAGACGCAAAATGAAGATACCAAAGCGGGGATAGAAAAGTTGCGTCGTGAACGCGAGCGTGACGTAGCAGAGGTTGATGAAATACTCGGCCTATTAACCCCATTGGTCGAAGGATAATTCCATGGCAGAAGTTACAATAACAATCGGTGGCCGATCATTTCAAGTTGTCTGCCAAGAGGGCCAAGAAGAATACCTGTATTCTGCGGCAGAGATGTTGGATACAGAGGCATCAAAGTTGGACCAAGCAGGCAGTCGAATAACCGAAAGCCGTATGTTGCTTATGTCCGGTTTGATGCTTGCTGATCGCACCGCAGCCTTAGAAGACCAAGTTGGGTCTACGGGAAATTCTGATACGTCATCCGCTGTTGCCGATGAACGCGCCAAGGCAAGCCGTGCTGAAACGGAACTGGCGCAGGCGCGCGAAGAAATTGCTCAATTGAAATCCGAGGCATCTCGAGCGCAGTCGAAATTGGACGAGACCAATTTAAGTGGCGCGCAAGATATGCACGCCGAGTTGGAAGCATCACGCGCAGAAGTTGCCAGTCTGTCTGAACGATTGAAAAAATTGAATGATGCAAGCAGTGATGAGACCGATGAGATATCTGCGGAAGTGCTGAAGGAAGCACGGACAAAGCAAGACGCAGCTGTCAAAGCATTAAGCGAAGCAAAATCATCGCAAAAATCAGCCGAGGATCAACGCGATGCGGCGATTGCAGCCTTGCGTCGCGTGGTCAATAAAATCGAAGCCGTCGCCGAATAAGCAACGGCTTTGATCGATAGTTAGGCGTTCGATTCGCGAATTTTATCAGCGGCGGCTTTGTTAAAAGGCACGCCGTTGGTTTCCAACAGGGTGTCCAACTCGCCTGATAGGGTCATCTCTGTGATTATATCACAGCCACCCACAAATTCACCTTTGACGTAAAGCTGTGGAATCGTCGGCCAATCAGAGAAATCTTTGATACCTTGGCGCACAGCCTCGTCCGCCAGCACGTTCACGTCTTGGAACCCGACTTCCATAAAGTTCAGAACACCAGCAACGCGTGAAGAAAATCCACACTGCGGCATTTCTGATGTGCCTTTCATGAATAAAACAACATCGTTGCCGTCCACGGTTTCTTGAATTTGAGCATTTGCATCAGTCATCTGATCGTCCTTCTGGTCTGAATGGGCATATATTTGATATCTGATTAAACCAAATTAGCCCAAAGAAAAAGCACTGGTTCACGATTGTTTGAAATTGAAACGAGCGCATCTGACTAATCGGGAGGGCAAGGGGATATCTGGAGCGCCAAGAATGGGTCGCGGCACTTGCCTTGGGGTGTGTAATTCAGCGATCAATGTCGAGTTTGGGGGACAAAGCTGCCGTGCAACTTTGTTCGCGCAGTGTAAAACTTCGACCAATACCCAAGCCTCCGCAACTGGTTTAAGCACAACAATCTAATAAATCTCTAACAATAGCCAAAATGTCTGCAGAGGAATCCCCGATTGACCGGTAGTTCAGGTGCTAACGTATGAGCGGTGGGTCGCGACGTGTTACGATTTGTTTTTACCGCATTGAAGCTTGTGACTGGTCCTTTCACCAAGGCATGTGTGACCGGTTGAATTTCGATAATTGCATCAAAATTCCTTGTTGTATTCAAGTCAAATGTTACCGACATTTTATTGTCATATACCTTACCTTCAGTGGGGGATGTTTTAATCACATTTTCAGGAAAGTCTCCACTTTTGACGCGGAAATAAAACCCAAAGTCAGATATGGAATAAGCGGTTGCATCTGGTAATGAGACGTCAAATGACATGGTCGCTTTAAAGCAATCGACACCATCATTTTTACCACTGTGTCTGAACCGGACGCCTGTGATTATTGGGATGGGTATTTTGCTACTAATTTCGTCAATTTGTACTTGCTCCGTTGCTGTTGGATTTGGGATCCAACCATTTAAGGAAGCGCCAAATCCCCATGTATTCTCTCCACCCCAGCAGGCCAGTGCGGACTGACCAAAGAATACCAAAAATATTGTGCATAAAATTGACTTCAAAAACATATCACGTCCTTTTAAATTACACTCCGCAAAGTTTATCGATCCAGCGCGAGCGTATCGAGACTACAGTCGGTGTTTACGAAAAGTCACACAAGTTATCTTCGCTTTCAATTGTCTTTGGGCAAGGCAAGACACCGATAGGTAGACATCTGCGTAATTTTGGGCTCAAAGCAGACTTTGGCGATATGGGTGCGTGCTGCGGTGATATATTCCTTTTCGCTTAGCTGGGGCAGC
>CALDZS010000075.1 GCA_937944065.1 uncultured Amylibacter sp.
CGTAGTCAACGTTTGGATCGTCCATATGTGCGTAAATCAGGCAAACTGAAACCAGCGTCTTGGGACGAAGCATTTGCGGCGATTGCGAAGGCTGTTAAAGGCAAGAAAGTCGCGGCAATCGCTGGCGATTTGGCACCTGTCGAGGCGATGTTCGCGTTGAAACAATTGGTTACTGACTTGGGTGGCAATGTGGAGTGCCGTGTCGACAATGCAAAATTGCCGATTGGCAATCGGGCTGGTTATGTCGGAACCGCGACGATCGAAGATATTGACAGCGCCGAGATGATTCAGTTGATCGGTACAAACCCACGTGCCGAAGCACCGGTGTTAAATGCGCGTATTCGTAAAGCTTGGTCAAACGGCGCAGATATCGGATTGGTCGGCCCGAAGGTCGATTTGACGTATGATTACGCCCATGTAGGTGACGATCGTGCCGCACTGGAAATGCTTGTTGGTAAAAAGATATCAGCCGCGACGAAGAAAAAGCCGTCATTAGTGATTGTTGGTCAGGGCGCGTTGCAGGGTGCCGATGGCGAGGCTGTTTTGGCCGCGGCGCAACAACTAGCGGCAAATTCAAATTCGAAATTGTTAATCCTGCACACTGCTGCGGCACGGGTTGGCGGCATGGATATCGGTTTTGCGACGAAGGGCGGCATGGATGCGGCCCTTAAAGGTGCGCAAGTTGTATACAATCTGGGTGCTGACGAGGTTGATATCGCAGATAATCCATTCGTGATTTATCAAGGCAGCCACGGAGATCGCGGCGCACATCGTGCGGACGTGATTTTGCCAGGTGCCGCGTATACCGAGGAATCAGGTTTGTTTGTGAACACCGAAGGTCGGACGCAAATGACTGCGCGTGCGGGTTTTGCACCCGGTGATGCAAAGGAAAACTGGGCAATTTTGCGGGCTTTGTCTGCACATCTTGACGCAAAACTGCCTTACGACAGTTTAAACGCATTACGCGCCGCGATTTTTGTCGCACATCCGCATTTGTCAGCCCTTGATATGGTGCCGACGAACGAAGGTGTGGACTTGAAGCCCAAAAAATTGGGTAAGGGTGCATTTAACTACGCTATTTCCGATCATTATCAGACAAACCCAATTGCGCGTGCCTCTCAAACTATGGCAGAACTCGCAAAGAATGCAGCGGCGCGTAAAACCGCAGCCTTGGCCGCAGAATAGGACGTAAGAAATGGGATTTTTTGACACTAATCTTGGCATTTTCCTGATTATCTTGGGTCAGACCCTGTTGGTTCTTGGTTTCGTCATGATCAGCCTGCTGGCTTTGGTTTATGGTGACCGCAAAATTTGGGGTGCGGTGCAAATGCGTCGCGGTCCGAACGTGGTTGGGCCCTGGGGCATTTTGCAATCTGTTGCCGATGCGCTGAAATATGTGGTCAAAGAGGTGGTGATCCCCGCCGGAGCCGATAAAACGGTGTTCTTGTTGGCACCACTTGTGTCATTCATTCTTGCTGCCATCGCATGGGCCGTTATTCCGTTCAACGAAACATGGATATTGGCCGATTTGAACGTGGCGATCATGTATATTTTTGCGGTGTCATCGCTGGAAGTATACGGTGTGATCATGGGTGGTTGGGCATCGAACTCTAAATACCCATTCTTGGGCTCGCTGCGTTCCGCGGCGCAGATGATTTCTTATGAAGTATCAATTGGGTTCATCATCATTGGTGTGATCCTATCAACTGGATCGTTGAGCCTTGTGGACATCGTTATGGCGCAAAGCGGCAATGCCGGATTGTTCAACTGGTATTGGTTGCCGCACTTCCCGATGGTCTTTTTGTTCTTCATCTCGGCATTGGCTGAGACAAACCGCCCTCCGTTCGATTTGCCCGAGGCTGAATCAGAATTGGTTGCGGGGTATCAGGTCGAGTATTCATCAACGCCGTTCCTACTATTCATGGCTGGAGAGTACATCGCGATCTGGCTGATGTGTGCATTGACAACATTGCTATTCTTTGGCGGCTGGTTGTCACCATTGCCTGCGTCTTGGATCGAGTATGTTCCATTCTTGGGCGACGGTGCGATCTGGATGTTGATCAAGATGTGCTTCTTTTTCTTCATGTTCGCAATGGTCAAGGCGATCACACCGCGCTACCGCTATGACCAATTGATGCGTTTGGGCTGGAAAGTATTCCTACCAATGTCGTTGGCTTGGGTCGTGATTGTCGCGTTCTTTGCACAATATGGTGCGTTTGGCGGCGCGTATGCACGCTGGACAGTAGGGGGATAATGTCATCATGAAACGTTTCGGTCTGTCACTAATTGCAAGTCTTATGGTCGCCACCGCGGCCACTGCAGACGTGCAATCAGAGACTAAAGAAATGCAAGTGATGGCCGAAAACTGTCTAGAACAAAAACGCGAAATCTGCGTTGTTATGGCCTCGACGATGGTATTGAATTCCTTCGACAGTATGAATTATCTGTTCGCCAATGACCCAGAAGGTCTGACACGCATGGCGACTTTGTTTGAGCAGTCTACGTTCAAATCATTGCAAACAGGTCGCCCAGAGTTTCGCAAGTTCATCGCAGAGAACGCAATCTGGACGATGGACTTTTACAATGAACGATTCCGCGCCCGTGTCGAAGATGAATATTCATACGAAAATGTTCGGCACTTTTATGCAGCGTTTCAATTGATGCGCGCGCAAGCGTGTGACGAGCTAAAGAATGCACCCTGTGCAGAATCCGCGCTTTGGCATGTGGCCAACGCGCAAAAGGGTGAACACTGGCCAAAGGTCATTGACCATTTTGCCATGGACGAAAAACTAGCCACAGACTTGCCAGCAAAAATGATGGCAGATTACAAAGGACGTATATAATGGCGTTTGACTATGCCCGCTCGGCTAAATACTTCTTGCTTGCGGATTTCTTCGTTGGCTTCAAATTGGGGATGAAGTATTTCTTCCGGCCCAAAGCGACGTTGAATTACCCGCACGAAAAGGGCCCATTGTCGCCGCGTTTTCGTGGTGAACATGCCTTGCGTCGCTATGCCAATGGCGAGGAGCGCTGCATCGCGTGCAAACTGTGCGAGGCTATTTGCCCGGCGCAGGCGATCACTATCGACGCGGAACCACGCGATGATGGATCCCGCCGCACCACACGCTATGACATCGACATGACCAAATGCATTTATTGCGGTTTCTGCCAAGAAGCCTGCCCAGTGGATGCCATTGTCGAAGGCCCGAATTTTGAATTCTCAACCGAGACCCGCGAAGAGCTGTTTTATGACAAAGACAAGCTGTTATCGAATGGCGACCGTTGGGAAGCAGAAATTGCCCGCAACATCGAAATAGACGCACCGTACCGGTAGGCGACATTAGGAGACTTCACCATGGGCATCACAGCTTTTGCCTTTTACCTATTCGCGATTACTGCCGTGGCCTCTGGCCTGCTGGTCGTTTTGTCGCGCAACCCAGTACATTCTGTACTATGGTTGATCCTGACCTTCTTTAGTGCTGCTGGATTATTCGTCCTGATGGGCGCAGAATTCGTCGCCATGTTGTTGGCCATCGTTTACGTGGGCGCGGTTGCCGTACTGTTCTTGTTCGTCGTGATGATGTTGGACGTTGATTTTGTAGAGCTGAAAAGTGGCATCGCCAAATTCCTACCGTTTGGCATCGCCATTGGACTGGTTCTGATTATCGAATTGGGTTTGGTCATCGGCCATTGGCAATTTGCCGAAGGCGCGCTTGATCTGCGCCAGACGGTCACCCCTGCGCTGACCGACGCGCAAAACACACAGAACACCATCGCGATCGGGTCGGTGTTGTACACCGATTACATCTATCTGTTCCAAGCAGCGGGTCTGATCCTGCTGGTGGCGATGATCGGTGCCATCGTGCTGACCTTGCGCCATCGCACAGATGTGAAACGTCAAAATATTCAAGAACAAATGCATCGTGATCCAGCCAAGACCATGGAACTGAAAGATGTGAAATCGGGGCAGGGGCTATGATAACACTTGAACACTATCTGGCTGTCGCCGCGATCCTTTTTGTCACTGGCATTTTTGGTATCTTCGTGAACCGCAAGAACGTTATCGTCATTTTAATGTCGATCGAGTTGATGCTGTTGGCCGTCAATATCAACCTCGTAGCTTTCTCTGCGCACTTGGGTGATCTGACGGGCCAAATCTTTACCCTATTCGTGCTGACCGTTGCTGCTGCTGAAGCGGCAATTGGTTTGGCGATACTTGTTTGCTTCTTCCGTAACCGCGGCACAATCGCGGTTGAAGATGTCAATGTGATGAAAGGCTGATCGCAACCATGGAACAAATACTCCTATTTGCACCCCTCGTTGGGGCATTGATCTGCGGCTTTGGCCATCGGATTATTGGCGAGAAGCCTGCGATGATGGTCGCGACAGGGATGTTGTTCCTGTCCGCCATCCTATCATGGGTCGCTTTCCTAACCTTCCACGGCAATGACCATGTTATCCCGTTGATGCGTTGGGTCGAAAGCGGCACGTTAAGTACTGATTGGGCGATCCGTGTCGACCGTCTGACAGTGATTATGTTGATTGTTATCACCACAGTTTCATCGCTGGTTCACCTTTATTCATGGGGTTACATGGCGAATGACCCGCAGTGGAAAGAAGGCGAGAGTTATAAACCGCGCTTCTTCGCATATCTTTCTTTCTTTACATGGGCGATGTTGATGTTGGTAACGGCTGACAACTTGCTACAATTGTTCTTTGGATGGGAAGGCGTGGGCGTCGCATCTTACCTGTTGATCGGTTTCTATTACCGTAAACCATCTGCCAATGCTGCGGCGATCAAAGCGTTTGTTGTAAACCGTGTGGGTGATTTTGGATTTGCCCTTGGTATTTTCGGTCTGTTCTATTTCAGCGACAGCATCAATTTTGAGCAAATCCTTGATCCGCATAATGCCGAAAACATATCGAAACAAACCATGCGCTTCCTCAGTTGGGATGTGAACGCACTAGAGATTATCACGCTGCTATTGTTCATCGGTGCCATGGGTAAATCAGCCCAACTGATGTTACACACATGGTTGCCTGACGCGATGGAAGGCCCGACGCCTGTGTCCGCCCTGATCCACGCCGCTACCATGGTTACTGCCGGTGTCTTCATGGTGTGCCGCTTGTCGCCGCTTTTGGAATACGCAACATTCACACCGAATTTCATTATCGTTATCGGCGGCATGACAGCGTTCTTTGCTGCCACTGTTGGATTGGTTCAAAACGATATTAAACGTGTGATTGCCTATTCAACCTGTTCACAGCTTGGCTACATGTTTGTGGCGGCTGGTGTCGGTGCTTACGGCGCCGCGATGTTCCACCTGTTCACACACGCATTTTTCAAAGCGATGTTGTTCTTGGGCGCGGGTTCCGTGATCCACGCGATGCATCACGAACAAGACATGCGCAATTACGGTAATCTGCGTAAGAAGATCCCGTACACATTCGCGGCCATGATGATTGGTACACTTGCAATCACTGGGGTTGGCATTCCGCTGACCCATATTGGTTTTGCTGGCTTTCTGTCCAAAGATGCGATCATTGAGAGCGCTTATGCGGGCGGCAATGGCCCTGCGCAATTCGCGTTCGTTCTGTTGGTTCTGGCCGCTGCAATGACCAGTTTCTATTCCTGGCGTCTGATTTTCATGACGTTCTATGGCAAAGAGCGCGGTGACGCGCATACCCATGAACACGCGCATGAAAGCCCGTTGAATATGATCATCCCTTTGGGTGTTTTGGCATTGGGTGCGATTTTTGCAGGTATGATTTGGTACGAAGATTTCTTTGGTCATCATTACCAAGAGTTCTTCGGGGCTTCGGTCTATGAAAACCACGACACCAATCATGTTGTGCATGATGCGCATAACGTGCCGAACTGGGTGAAAGTATCCCCCTTCATCGCAATGCTATCAGGGTTCATTCTGGCGTGGATCATGTATATCTGGAAAACAGATGCACCTGCGGCCTTGGCCAAACAACAACGCGGTCTTTATGCGTTCTTGCTGAACAAATGGTACTTTGATGAACTTTATGATTTGATCTTCGTACGCCCTGCCAAATGGCTAGGAACCTTCCTGTGGAAACGCGGT
>CALDZS010000076.1 GCA_937944065.1 uncultured Amylibacter sp.
AAGCTGGCGCCTAAAAGCGGCGTGATGTCCATGTTGTAACCTCGGTTCAAATTGCGGTAAGCTTTATCTAGCGGTATGCGTTCTGACAAATAACTTGAGTTACGTAATAGGCTAGGAAACTTCGTGAATGGCAGGCTTTTACGATTGGCGAACCGTGATTGGTCAGCGGTGGCACCCTATTGGATTGCTGGCTGGCTGATCGGAGCCGCATTCTGCGTTTTGGCGCAACCGTTCGACACTCAAGACATGCGATTGTTTGCGCGTACGGCCTATTGGCTGATGGTCAACGGCTTGTCATTGCTGATCATGTTTGGCGGTTGGCAGGCGCTGTATCAGAACTGTCCGGCGCAGACGGTATGCAAATCCACCGATCCCATTGGGTCGCGTGTGCAGGCGTGCAGTCAACCAATGCCAACTTGATTACTTTGCACTCACGCGAACAACTGAACATCAGTCGCGCGCATTCTTTGCAGATGGCTTGCTCTGATCGACGCAACCCAGTAATTGGTCGGTAACAAAGGATAAAACAATGACCACAGACCCCGTAAAGTTAACCGCACAACTGGTGCGTTGTGCCTCTGTCACACCTACCGAGGGTGGTGCATTGGTGTTATTGGAACGGCTGCTAAGCGACGCGGGCTTTGTTTGTACACGCGTGGATCGCGCCGAGGTTTGCAATCTGTTTGCCCGTTGGGGCGAAGGTGCGAATGGACGTACCTTTGGATTTAATGGACACACGGATGTGGTGCCGGTCGGCGATATAAATGCATGGACCGTCGATCCGTTTGGGGCCGAAATTAAAGACGGTTTTCTGTATGGTCGCGGTTCGACAGATATGAAGTCTGGCGTTGCAGCATTTGCAGCCGCTGCAATTGATTTCGTGGCGGATACACCGCCCGACGGGTCGATCGTTCTGGCGATCACGGGCGACGAAGAAGGGCCAGCACAAAATGGTACCGTGGCGCTGTTGGATTGGATGAACAAGCACGGCGAGCGTATGGACGCTTGCCTTGTTGGCGAACCAACCTGCCCCGATACGATGGGCGAAATGATGAAGATCGGACGACGGGGATCGATGACCGCGTACTTCACTGCACGCGGCGTACAAGGGCATTCAGCCTATCCGCACCGCGCAAAAAATCCTCTGCCTGCGATGGCTGCATTGATCAGCGAAGTTGCTGCGCATGAGTTGGATCAAGGCACAGACCATTTCGACGCATCAACAATCGCCGTGACCACAATTGATACTGGCAACCCCGCCAACAATGTGATCCCTGCGGAATGCAAAGCCACGGTGAACATACGGTTCAACGATGCCCATCATTCTGATGATATCAGTGAATGGTTGCGCACCGTTGCCAATCGGATTGCGGCCAAGATGCAAATCGGATTTGATCTGGCTGTCAGCGTTTCTGGAGAAAGCTTTGTGACACCGCCAGGCGAGTTGTCTGCGTTGATTGCCAAATCGGTAGAGGCCGAAACCGGTATCAAACCAGAAATGTCGACCTCTGGTGGCACCTCTGATGCGCGGTTCGTTAAAGATCACTGTCCTGTGGTCGAGTTCGGTCTGGTGGGACGCACCATGCATCAAGTTGATGAACGGGTCGCGGTTGACCAAGTACATCAACTGAAATCTATCTACACCCGCATCCTAACGGACTATTTTGCGTGATCACCAAGCAACTGTTTATCATGGTGAAAGAGCCGCGAGCAGGGTGTGTCAAAACGCGACTTGGCCGCGACATAGGGATGAGTGCGGCCGCATGGTGGTTTCGCCATCAAACCCGCCGCCTGATCCGTCACTTATCAAATGATCCACGCTGGCAAACTGTGTTGGCTGTCTCGCCGGACACGCAGGGATTACAAAGCCCGATTTGGCCTGCACATCTGCCACGATGGGCGCAAGGGTCTGGCGATCTGGGTGACCGCATGGGTGCGATTTTTGCTGACGCGCCGAAGGGCCCTGTCATCATTATTGGCGCTGACATTCCAGGCATCACGCCAACGCTGATCAACGATGCGTTTCGTCAACTCGGCAACAATGATGTTGTATTGGGGCCAGCGCCTGACGGTGGCTATTGGTTGATCGGAATGAAACGCGGCGGCCGCGCCAAACCGCGTACACCGTTCGCCAATATTCGTTGGTCAACCGACCAAACAATGGCTGATACGCTGGTCAACATGGATGGATTCAAAGTCGGCTATGTCGACCAATTGCAAGATGTAGACACAGTTGCGGATTTGGCCAAAATTAATTTCTAATCTTCAGGCACGACCAATACTCAAGCTGATATGTCGGATATATCGTTGGTGGTTCACTGCGCGAAACCCTAGGCTGATTGTCGATCGCAAAGGATATTATCCATGATTTTAACAAGGATCTCGCGCGCCCTAATCCGTCGAAGCGAACGTCAATTCGGTGTAAAGTTTGAGTATATTCATGAGATTGCACAAACTGATCTCGGGCTACTTCTCCGCTATAACAAGGTATTCAGCTTTCTTGACCCGAACAAAAAGGCGCCCATACCGGCCTATCATATTGCGCGCCTGCGCGGTGCAATCACCGCGGATTGTGGAACCTGTGTAGAAGCAGAAATTAATCTTGCGACGCGCAAAGGCATGGACGCCGAAATGATCGATCAAGTGTTGACCCGCGACTACGCGAAATTATCAAAAGAGCTGGCCGCCGTCGCAACGTTGGCCGACGCAGTGGTTGAACGCCGCGAAGACGATCCAACAGCACGCGCGATTCTACGGTCTGCGTACGGCGACGCTGGCTTGATTGAGATTTGTTATGCGATGAATGGCGCAGCGTTACTGCCAGGCGTCAAACGCGCATTGGGTCATGCAACCAGCTGCGACCTTGGGATTTTGCGAAAACAAGCCAAAACACGCAAGCAATAGACCAAACCGTGTAGGACAGCCAGCTGACTGCCCTCGCAGTGCTATTTGTTTGCGCCTTAGTAAGTTACATCGCCTTTATCAACTTTTTTAGCAAACTCGGTCATGCCGCCTTCTGCCAAAACTTTGGCTTGGGCGACCCACTCATCGCGGGTCACGCGGCCTTTGAACCCCTCAAGGTTGGCATCAACCCAGGCCACTTCGTCACGGGTCCAGCCTGCGATCTGATCAAAGTGGAAAAAGCCTAGCTTGTTACACAGCTGCTCCATCTTCAGTCCAATACCTTTGATCTGCTTTAGATCATCCGCCTTGCCACCACGCGCAGCGCTCAGCGCTGCTGGCCGTGTTCCTTCATCTGTGCCTTCAACGATACCATCACCATCGAAATCATCTGCGAGTGGGCGGGGCGGCACTGAAACAGAAATCGGTTGCGCTTTGAACGCTGGTGCAGTCGCGGTTTCAAAAACGGGTTTTGGTGTTACGACGGGCTCTGGTTCTTTCACAGGTATGGTAGCTGACGTATTGACAGGTACCGGTACTGCGGCGCGCGCGCGCCGGCATTCATCCAAATCGTCTTGGCAATTGTTCAACTGATCGCGCAGGCTCAACGCCTCGGATTTGTAGCGCGCCAAACGACCCCAAATTAGCCATCCACAAAATAGGCCTAGAAGGACGGCCAATAGCAATGGTATCCAAATCTCACCTAGTAAGAATCCCCAATTTCTAAACATTCTCGTTCTCCTTGTTCAGGCAGGCGCCTTGGCGCGTTAATTTGTTGACCACGTAAATGTTGTTCGTCGATTGGCTGCCAACCCCTGCTCGGTATCATTCGATGCAATGGGCGAGCTTTCGCCATACCCTTTGGCTGTGATTGCGTTGGCATCAACACCCTTATCGACCAGCACCTCGACCACTGCCGCGGCACGATCCAAGCTGAGCTGAGCGTTGTACGCGGCCGATCCGCGATCATCGGTGTGACCGCCCACTTCAAGGTTGATACCCTTGCCAACACAAGATTGGATTGCCACTGCCAGACGTTCGATCAGCGCGGTAGATTTTGCATCTAGCTCTGCCTTTGCAGTCACAAAATTAATCCTTGATCCGTCCAAAGTGGCATTTGCACGTGCTTGGCAAGCGGCCAATGATATCTCATTGTCAGCAGGTTCGGTGGGGGTTGCGTCAATTTCGATTGCGTCCAGGCCTTGGGGCTCTTGGACGGCGGGTTCCATTATCGCTGGCTCCACAACAATATCTGGTTGCTCTTTCCACAGGCAATTCATGTATGTTTCGGTCTTACCCGTTGCAGAATTCAAACGCGTTGAGCCTGGCTTGGGTTCATCCGGAGACGGCGATATCTTGATATCGTTTGTACCGTCCATCGATTCCATCATGGCTGAAACGGTCACGGATAAATTGCAAGATTGCCCCGATTTCAAGACGCCCCTGAAAATGGTTGAACTGGGCGTCACAGTCGCATCAGCACTTTTAAAACGGCCCAAAAACTTTCCGATACGGACGAACCGTTTCGTGATTGCATCGCCACCCTCTAGATCACTTTTGGACACTGCGCCGTTTAATGATGGGATCGCCAAGGCGTTCACCAATTTTGCAATGTCGACATTCGCTGGTGCTTTGCCTGATATGGTACCACCCGACGCGTCACTGTATTTCATGTTCAATGAAACGGGTTTACCGTCATCCAACGCCTTTATGTCTAGGTTAGCTTTGTAGCCAGAGGGCAGTCCGCTGAACAGGTCGCGCAATTTCTTCTCTTGTTCAGACCCTGCTACGGTGCCCGTCAGTGTTATCGTGCGATCTTTGATCGATAAGGTGCCATTGCTCATGGCTTTCAATCCATTAACGCCAGCGCCAACAACGGCTGGCCATTCCGCGTCGGGCATCCCTGCGGCCAACGTCAATTTGGCCGCTTCATTCCCGATCAATGCTGCAAATTGATTGCGCGTTGCATCGTCAGGGGCATATCCTGAGAAGGTCAGGCCATCAGCCGTTTTGGTGCCATTAAAAGTGTATAACTCAACGGGATCTACCGACAGATCAGTCTGCGCTGAGTATCCATCGGGCAATTCTGCCAACCGCGCCTCGATTGCGGCCTTCTGGACCATACTTTCAGCTTCGCCGGTCAGCGTGACAAGTTGCCCTGACACCGTTAGCTCACCCGCAGGCAGCTGTTTTAACGCCCCAGCGCCTATCGCCACTGCGGACGGCCAGTTCGCGTCGGGCATGCCAAAAGCGGGCGTCAATTCTGCACCTTCGCCTGCGAACACCTCGAACTGGCTGCGCGCGGCCTCGTCTGGGATGTATCCTGTGAACATTATCCCATCAGGTGTTTTGGTGCCTGAAAACACGTACGGTACAGTTGGCTGGACATCGACATCTAGTTTTGCACTATATCCATCAGGCAGGTTTTTGATCATTTCCGCAACCTGCGCGCGACCTTCTAAACTTGCTGCGCGACCAGTCAGTGTCATAGTCTTATCTGAAACTGCAAGCTCTGCGTCGTTCAGCACACCTAGTCCTGCAACGCCGATTGCAACAAAATCTATCCAATTTTCATCGGGGGCACCAGCAGCCACGACCAAATCATCCGACGCACTTCCCAGTAAACTATCAAAAGCCGCTTTTGTAGGCGTGTTGCCAGTATAGGTTATGTCATCGCCAGACTTGGATCCGTTAAACACATACGGTGATGCAACTGTTAACAAGCGGGTTTTGTCGCGCACAATGCGGTAAGCGTCCGAGCTTTCTAAATTTGCAATGATTGTAGCCTGTTCTTCACGTGACCCAGCAATACCAGAGACGGTGATGTCACGACCCGATACACTGGTGGTGATCCCTTTTAATCCGGCGACTTTGGCGGCGGCCTCTTTAGATACAAATTCCTCGATCTCGGCCGCATTTTTTCCAAAGTTAAGACCGCTTAAAAATGATCCGCTAGTCCAAAACCCCAAGCCTAAATAACCCAACACTAAAATGATCAGTCCAACAAGTGTACGCACCGCTATGTCCCCTAAACCGACACCCCTAAGGGCTCATGTTCATTTAAGTAAGTAAGCGGACCACAGGTTACAACCTAAGGCAAGGATTTCTTAGGTCATTCCAATCGCGATTTGCGGTGACGTTGTCGCATCCGCATGCTAGTCAGAGCCATGAGCAATATACCAAGTAAAAAACAGATCCTTGAATGGATCGCGCAGAACCCAGGCAAAACTGGCAAGCGTGAAATAGGACGGGCCTTTGGCATCAAGGGCACTGACCGTATTGATTTAAAAAGAGTTCTAAAAGAGCTTTCCACCGATGGATTGCTTGAAAAAGAAAAACGTAGATTTCGCAGCCCAGATACGTTGCCACCCGTTTCTGTCTTGCGATGTACTGGTGCAGACAGCGCAGGCGATATCTGGGCCGAGGCAATCGAATGGCAAGGCAAAGGCGCGCCGCCACGCATCCAGAT
>CALDZS010000077.1 GCA_937944065.1 uncultured Amylibacter sp.
CAATTGCGTCATCGATCGCGCGCCGGTCACTTTCAATCTGGGTTTCGCCCGAACCACCGATAAAACTAAGACCGCCACGCTGGCGTTCAAGGTGCGTCCAACTGCGCACCAGACGGGTTTTCTGATAACTCAGTGCAGCCAGATCAACCTGTAACACACCCTCGCGGGTTTGTGCGCGATCACCAAAAATTTCCAGGATCAGGCCCGTGCGATCCAATATCTTGACGTCCCAATGTTTTTCTAGGTTACGTTGTTGGATAGGTGTTAGCGGCCCATCCACAATGATAAGACCTATTTCTTCTGATTTGATAATTGCAGACAGCTCGTCCAATTTGCCAGAACCGAATAATAATCCAGCCTTGGGTGACCGCACAGTCACAACAGCAGAATGAACAATTTCAAGGCCGGGCAATGCATGCGCCAAAGACACAGCCTCTTCTAGGCTGTGTTTGGGGATACGCCGTGAACTATTGTTGGCAATGTCGGGGTGCAGAACGCTGACGCGCATCATCGGCTAGTCGCCCGACCCTTCCGAAGCCGCTTCGCCATCATACAGCTGAATGGGTTCAGCCGGCATGATCGTCGAGATTGCGTGCTTGTAGACCAATTGCGATTGACCATCACGGCGTAGCAGCACGCAGAAATTATCAAACCATGTCACTGCCCCTTGCAGTTTCACGCCATTGATCAAAAAGATTGTTACAGATGTCTTGGTTTTGCGGACGTGATTCAAAAACGCGTCCTGTAAGTTTGCTCTATCGGCAGCCATTTTCTTAGCCTTTTTATTCCTCGTCAGTTTGCAGATTTGACGGGTTTTTGTTCTAGTTATCGATAATTTGTGCCTTGCTAGGCCAAAATTATCTAGCCCAAAGCCGAAATCGCGCGTGAATCCTGAATATACTGTGTTATTTTCGCCAGAAACTTGGGTTGAATATTGCAATTACCGCCAGTGCTTCCATGCGCCCTAGGATCATCAAAGCGCATAATACGCCCCGTGCTGCGTTCGACAGTTCGCTATATTGCAGATCATTGTCAGATGCGACGCCCAACAAATTACCTGTATTGCTGAGGCCAGAAATCGCCAATATCAGCGCGTCTTCAAATGCGATGCCCGTGGCCGATAACAAAATTAGACCAACGGCAATACTGACTAGAAACAGCATAAAAAACACCCAAGCCGCATAGGCACCTTCACGGCGCAAAGACCGCGCCCGCATCCCAGATCCACCGACAGAGCTGGGATAACTTAGGCGCTGCATTTCGCGGATGCCGTGTTTGTATAGGCTGTAAACCCGCAGCAATTTCATACCACCCGCCGTGGTCGCGATACCGCCGCCCATCACAGCCAATCCCATCAGTATCAAACCAGATGTGCCCAGCCCTGACCAATTTTGTGAGGCCGCCCAAGAGCCGCTTTCAAATCCTGTTGTGGTCAGGAATGACAGGCACGTAAACAGAGCCCCCCAAAGGGCTGACCCCGCCTGCGCTGCATCATCCGCTGCGGCCACATCTGCGGCAGCCAACCAATGGCGTAAAAATAGTAACAGAGGAATGATCAGAATAATTGTTAGGCTAAGGTTTAATTCACGGTCGGACAGAACCAGCGATTTCAATCCATGTTCGCCAAGTGACAAAAACCAATGGCGACTGATGGCGAGAAACAGGAAAAAGAAGATTGCAACTTCTCCAACAAAGCCCGAGCCAGCATATTGTACACCCCCAATAGGCGAGACAGAACTGGTGGACATAACTGACATAGCGTGAATGACGGCGACAAGAATTCGGTCACCTGATAATAACAAGATCAGGGTCAAAATCGCGGTGGCCGTGAAATAAAGCGGGAATATCTGCAGCGAATATTTAACCATGCGGTCCCGCACTGCTGCGCGCCTGCCACTGCCAGCAACGGCAATTTTTCCAGATGCGGACGAGTATACTTCGAACCCACCCAAGTTAATTGGCATGAATATCGCTATCGCAACCACCAACATCATGAACCCCCCTATCCACGAAATGTAACCTCGCCAAAAATGGATCACATCGGGGATGTTTTCAGGCTGGTTAAAAATCGACGCACCTGTGGTGGTAAAACTGGACAGCATCTCGAAATAAATTGGGAACATACCGTATTGGGGCAATAATGCTTGGACTGGCATTGCCATGAATATGGGCATCACGATGAACGCCCCCAGCAAATCCAGCAGGCGGCTGGCAGATTTGTTCGTAAGCGGGTTATTGGCGATTGCTATCGCGATGAACAAAGTCAAAATGGAAAGGACAACTGAGTGATAAAAGAATGTTCGCGCGTACGTCCATTGTTCTAGGCGCGCGGCAAACAGTACGGGTATTATCATAGAGGCCGACGTGATCCCCATCAAGATCACAAACAATGGAAGGTTGCGGAATTTCGTCATCGCTTAGAAAAAGTCGATGTTCACTTGGAACAAACGCTCTACCTCTGTCACTGTGTCAGCCAAGGTAAAGATAACAACGATATCACCCTCTTCGACCTTGGTGTCACCAGAAGGTCGGTGAACTGTGTCGCCTTTTTGGATTGCACCAATAACGGCCCCATCAGGCCAAACAATGTCGCGGATCGTTTTGCCTGCAATGGGTGAACTGGACATGATTTGCGCTTCGATCACCTCGGCTTCTGCATCACCGATCGAGTACACCGCGCGTACGCGACCGTGACGGATATGGCGTAGAATGGATGACACTGTGGTTGCGCGTGGATTGACGAACGCGTCGATGTTCAATGGTTCGCGCAAGTTCGACAAGGTTGGATCGTTGACCAAAGATACGGCCAATGGGCAACCCATGGATTTTGCCCGTGCGGCGGCCAACAGATTGGTTTTATCGTCATTGGTGACAACCAAAACGCTGTCCGTCTTTTCAATATTCGCCTCTTCAAGCAGGTCCATATCCAAACCGTCACCATGCAGCACGATAGATCGTTCCAACTGGTCTGCTGCACGTTCAGCACATTCACGATTTGCCTCTATCATCTTGACGTGAACACGTGTGCTTCCAGCCTCTAATTTCTTAGCGACAGTCAACCCAACATTGCCGCCGCCAATTATCAGTATCCGTTCTTGTTTGGCATTGGTCTTGCCAAAAATTTCGAGCGTTCGGGTCAAATCATCCGAATGAACGCAAATGTAGATTTGATCCCCCGCCAACAATTCTTCACTGCGATTGGGTACAGATAGCTTGTGTTCGCGACGGATACCTACGATCGTGGCGCGTAGGGTTGAAAACAATTCAGACAATTGTCGGATCGGAGTGTGCAATACCGCGCAATCTTCACTGAGCACCAAACCGATGAATTCAGTTTTACCACCCATAAACGGCTCGCTGTCAAAGGTAGCGGGCATGAATAATTGCCGCAGCGCTTGTGCAGCCACTTCTTTTTCTGGCGATATAACAATATCGATGGGCAGATGGTCGCGCTGATACAGATCAGAATATATCACATCCAAATAAGATTGGCTGCGTAGGCGCGCCACTTTGCGCGGTATCTTGAAGACAGAATGCGCAACCTGACAGGTCACCATATTCACTTCGTCCGAAAACGTGGCCGCGATGATCATGTCCGCGTCGCGTGCGCCCGCCCTGTCCAACACATCTGGATACGACGCGTTGCCTGCAATGCCACCTACATCCAAAGTGTCGGTGGCACGCGCCACCAGCTCGCTGTTATTGTCCACAACAGTAACATCGTTTTTTTCAGAAGATAGATGACGCGCAATTTGCCAGCCAACCTGACCTGCACCGCAAATGATGACTTTCATGATGGTCTGTTCGACCCCCTAAAACCAATGACACCAACCCGCAATCTCTGCGAATTGGTGCCATTCGTCAATCTATGAATGTATTTAGATAAAGTTACCCATCAGTGCCGGTGGCCAAATCCTCGACCGCGGCAATCCGTGTACCAGCTTTGTTGGTTGTCACAACCTTCAACGTCTTCAGTTTACGGTGCAAGGCAGAGCGCTCCATTCCGACGAAAGTCGCTGTCTTTGAAATATTACCACCAAAGCGGTTGATCTGAACCATCAGGTATTCACGCTCGAACATCTCGCGCGCATCTCGCAAGGACAAGGTTGCGAAATTTCCAGCAATTCCAAGACCTTCATCTTGCTTTCTCACCTCGGCGTTTGGCAATTCTTCTGGTGTGATTGCACCATCGTCCTGACCCAGGATCAAAATCCGCTCCATCACATTACGCAATTGGCGGATGTTGCCCGGCCAAGGTTGCATTTGCAAAACGGCGCAGGCTTCTTGACTGATCTCTCGTTTTGCCAAACCTTGTTCTTTGTTCAGCTCGTCCACGAAATATTTTGCGATCAATGGAATGTCATCACGACGATTTTCCAGCGATGGGACATCAATCGGCACAACATTCAGGCGATGAAACAGTTCTTCGCGGAAATTACCTGCTTTAATTTCGCTCTCTAAATCTCTGTTCGTAGACGATAAAACACGTATATCAACACGAACCTTGTCTTTGCCACCGACCCGAGTGAATTGCTGATCTAATAAGACGCGTAGAATTTTTGATTGCGTACCTAGCGGCATGTCGGCGATTTCATCAAAGTACAAAATTCCGCCATGTGCCTGTTCCAGCAATCCCGGCTCGAACCCACGGTCAGAGCTTTCGGATCCGAATAGAACCTCTTCCATACGCTCCGGCTCGATCGATGCACAGTTAACGGAAATAAACGGTCCAGTAGATCGGTCAGAGTTGGCATGAATGTAACGCGCTGCAACTTCTTTACCCGCCCCGGAAGGGCCGGTCAGCATCACGCGTGCATTACTTGTCAGGACTTTTTCCAATTGGCTGGTCAACACTTTGAACGACGAACTTTCGCCGATCATTACGGAACTGCTAACGCCGCCAACCTTCAATGATGCATTTTCGCGGCGCAAACGTGATGTTTCCATCGCACGGGCCACAACCACCATCAGCTGGTCAATATTAAATGGTTTCTCGATGAAATCATAAGCGCCTTGTTTGATTGCGGCGACAGCGATTTCAATATTACCGTGGCCAGAAATGATAACCACAGGGATGTCGGGGTTGTCACGACGCACTGTTTTCAGGATATCAATCCCGTCCAGTTTGCTATTCTTAAGCCAGATATCAAGAATGATTAGCGCTGGTGGTTCGTCGTTAATTTGTTGGAAAGTTTCGTCTGATTCAGCGGCAAGGCGGGTCGAGTACCCTTCTTCTTGCAAGATATCAGAAACCAATTCACGGATGTCTTTTTCATCGTCAACGATAAGTATATCGCCCATAACCTGCTCCTCTATGCGACATTTGCGTCGTTCTTATGTGCCCCTTTTACAACATTTGAGGATAAAGGCAAATTAATACGTACAAGTGCGCCGAAATGCGTATTGCCGCGGAACTTTGGTGCATCCGCCAGCTCTAACGTACCACCATGCTCTTCTATGATCTTCTTGACGATGGGCAAACCCAAACCCGTGCCTTCTTCGCGGTGGGTTACGTAGGGTTCAAACAACCGAGAGCGGTTCTCTGCGGGCAGTCCAATTCCGTTGTCAGCGACGGTTATGACGATACCTTCTTCGGTCTTGCTCAT
>CALDZS010000078.1 GCA_937944065.1 uncultured Amylibacter sp.
GAAACGTGCAGTGAAAGTCGTCCCACCTGGCGATGTCCATTGAACGCTGTCACCAACTGGTTTGCCTTCAGCCAAAGCAACCGCAGCTTCACCAGCGGCGCGGCCAAGTGCACGTGCATCTTTCCAAACAGAAACGGTTTGTGTGCCCAATGCAACGCGGTTCAGCGCTGCGTGGTCACCGTCTTGTCCAGACACTGGAATGCCTTGCATACCTTGCGCAGTCAAAGCTGAAACAGCACCGCCAGCGGTACCATCGTTTGATGCAACAACAGCATCAACTTTGTTGTCGTTGGCTGTTAGGATTTGTTCCATGTTGCGCTGTGCATTTGCTGGCAACCAACCGTCTGTGTAGGCTTCAGCAACGATATTGATTGCGCCGCTGTCAATTGCAGCTTGCAATACTTCTTGTTGTCCACCGCGTAGGAAGTCTGCGTTTGGATCAGTTGGCGAACCTTTGATCATCACATAGTTGCCCGTTGGCTGTGCGGCCAAAACCGCACGTGCTTGCATGCGACCAACTTCGACATTGTCGAAAGTTAGATAGAATGCGCGCGCATCTTCGATCAAACGGTCATAGGCAATCACTGGGATGCCTTCGTCTGCGGCTGCTTGTACTGCTGGGCCGATTGCTTGGGCGTCTTGCGCCAAAATTACGATTGCATCGACACCTTGCGCGATCAAGCTTTCGATGTCAGACAATTGCTTGCTTGATGATGACTGCGCGTCTGCTGACACGTATGTTGCACCTGCTGCCTCTAATGCAGATACGATTGCCGCTTCGTCAGTTTTCCAACGCTCTTCTTGAAAGTTGGACCAGCTGACGCCGATAGACATATCTGCAAATGCAGCGGACGCGAGCAGTGCCGACAGTGCGGCGGTGGTAGTAAATAGTTTCATTGTAGTTCCTCCCTTAGGACCCGCAAATGTCGATTCGACTCGGGTTACTTCGCTAAGATAGTCTATTTATTTTAGCTGGTAAAATAAAAAATTCTTTTATCGATCTAAAATTTCTGTTAGTGAAGAAAAATTAGTAAAATAAGGGCTATCATGTCGAATTTGGAGATATCTCAAGAGTTGGATCAGAAAGATTTGACCCGTTTGCGCGTGTTGGAATGCGTTCGGAACGAAAAAGAGATATCTAGAATTGACATTGCAACTGCGTTGAAAATTAGCCCGGCGACGGTGACGTCGGTTTCGGCAGATTTATTATCAGCAGGTCTGGTTGCAGAGGTCAGAGGCGACCAGGAAAGCAAATCGGGTATCGGAAAACGCGGACGCCCGCGTACAATGTTGAAACTAAACGCCGACGCTCACAAGATTGCGGGGCTAAAAATTGCGCGGCGCGCGATTTACGTTCTGATAACTGATTTTGAAGGCGAAAAACTTGCGAGCTATGAGCACCCGTTGGACACCGTCACGATGTCACCAGACGAACTGGCGCAATACGCCTACGAAGCTGTGAAACATGCTTGTGACAAAACTGATTTCACCATCGAAGACATTTCTTGCGTGGCATTGGGTGTGCCCGGGCAAGTTAACCCGAATGAAAACTATGTTCACTGGTCATCGTCTTTAACAAAGCGCGATGTGGCCATGGGGCAGGTCTTGGATCGGTGGTTCACGTGCCCAGTTTTTGTAGAGAATGACGCAAATTTAGTTGCCAAAGCCGAACATAGGTTTGGCGAGGGACGCGGTTTCAACACGTTCATCGTCGTCACAATCGAACACGGCGTAGGCTTGGGTATCGTCCTTGACGGGCACCTTTACAGCGGCCACCGTGGGTGCGGCGCGGAATTGGGACATATGAAGGTTCAATTGAACGGCGCGCTGTGCCAATGCGGGCAACGTGGTTGCCTAGAGGCATATGTCGGCGAGTATGCACTGATGCGAGAAGTCTCCGTTGCAGGCAGTGCAGAAAAAATGTCCAGTGTGGCAGATATTACGAAAAGTGCGAAGGCGGGTAATCCATTGGCACAAAGTATCTTGGAACGTGCTGGTCAGATGTTTGGTATGGGTATCGGAAATCTAATCAACCTGTTCGACCCAGAACGGATCATTTTGTCAGGTGCGCAGGTTGATTTTGATCATCTGCATTCGCAACATGTTATGGACAGTATTAAACGAAGCGTCGTGAACGAAAGCACACCTCTGCCCGAGATTTGTGTGCACCGTTGGCACGAAGATATGGTGACCAAAGGTGCTGCAGCCTATGGGATAGAGCAGGTGTCAAAAATCAAGATCAAGCAAGTCGTTTCAGATGCGGCTTAGCATTGCGGTTGCTTTAATAATCTCGGGTGCGTGCACGGCAGGTGCCGAACCTCTGAAATTCAATTCAATTGATGCACCAATGCACGTCTATGACGGTGGTTGGGAGCATTTTGTCGGCGGCGGGGTTGCCGCCTTTGATTGTGATGGCGATCATAGGCCAGAACTGTATGTCGCGGGCGGCGAAAACAAAGCGCAGTTGTTGCGCAATCGATCCACCGATGATTTGGACTTTCGGGCGGGGACGCCAGACGCGCTGGCGTTAACCGGTGTAATCGGTGCCTATCCTCTGGATATTGACGGTGACGCAAACATGGATTTGGCTGTGCTAAGAGTTGGTCACGATGTGTTGCTTAAGGGCGATGGCTCTTGTGGTTTTACACCCTTTGATAATCTTAATTTTCAAACCGCGGATACTTGGACCACTGCGTTCTCAGCGACATGGGAACAGGGGCAATCCTTGCCAACATTAGCATTTGGAACCTACGTAGATCGCGCGGACCCAAACGGCCCTTTTGAGGCATGCGACGACGCGCGACTGTATCGCCCTGACGGAGAGAAATATAGAACGGTCGAAAAGTTAACACCCAGCTATTGCACCTTGTCGATGCTTTTCAGTGATTGGAACAAAAATGGGCGCGCGGATCTTCGCGTCAGCAATGATCGCCACTACTATGTCAAAAATGGTTCTGAGCAGATGTGGGCGATGGAGGATGTCCCGCGCCAATTTGATGCCGATGACGGTTGGTTGCGTTATAGTATTTGGGGCATGGGAATTGCCTCACGAGATGTGACGGGCGATGGATTTTCGGACATCTACTTGACCTCTATGGGAGATCAAAAGTTCCAAATATTCGACCCCTCGGTGAGTGGCCCCACATGGCGCGACGCGACTTATGATTTCGGAACGACCGCGCACCGTCCCCATGTCGGCGATGATGGTCGACCCTCGACTGGGTGGCATGCACAATTTGGCGATGTGAATAACGATGGCAGGGATGACATATTTGTTGCCAAAGGCAATGTCGAACAAATGCCTGATGCTGCAATGCAGGACCCGAACACTTTGCTTTTGCAAAATGCTGACGGTCAATTTTCGGAGCATTCTGTCGAAGCAGGGGTTGCGGGTCTGCACAGATCAAGAGGTGCTGCATTGGTTGACCTAAACCTTGACGGAAAACTCGATTTGGTCGTGGTTAATCGACGTGCACCGCTAGAAATCTACCAAAATGCGTCCACTGCGGGGAATTGGTTGTTGGTGGATGTAAAATTTAGCGATCACAACAGCCAAGGCGTTGGAAGCTTCATCGAAGTCCAATACTCTGGCGGGACGCAAACGCGTGAAATCACTGTTGGTGGTGGCCATGCAGGCGGATCAGCAGGGCTGCATCATTTTGGCGTGGGTGCTGACATGAACGCAAAAATGCGCGTTATCTGGCCCGACGGGAAAAAGGGTCCGTGGCAAACCGTAGCAACGAACCAAGTGATCACGCTAGCGCGCTAGTCACTAATCCAAGGGTAACCCACTTGGCACTGCTGTGGGGACGCCTAGTCGCGTTGTATTGTCTTCTAAGGCGCCAAGGAATTCTATAATATTATCAATCTCTTCGTCCGTTAAATTTATCGGACTCAGTTGATTTGCAGCGGCAATGTTTTTCGTGTCAGCTGGGTCAGCGATATCTTGTTTATTCGGCCAGTCAGCAAGCACCGCTTGATCTATTGAATAAGCACGAAGACTTTGTTCAGGATCGAGATGGTGGCGGACCATATCCTCTAGATCGGCAAACGCGCCATTGTGCCCATAAGGTGCCGTTAGCGTGACATTACGCAAGGATGGCGTTCGAAACTTGTATGCATCCTGTGCGTTCCCAGTCACTCGCAACCGTCCATCATCACGCCTGTGGTTCTCGAACCTTGCGGACTTTCCTGGCCCGATCTGGGGTAGGGCAATTGAATGAAATTTGTGATCGGTTTGAAACCATCCCGAATGGCATGACGCACATTTTGCTTTGCCATAGAACAGGTCTTGCCCATGTTTCGCAGGCGTTTTCAACTGAGATTCACCGCGCATCGCCTTGTCGAACGGGCTGTTATCAGCGCGCCATTCAAAGCTGATGAAATCGGCGATAACATTTGCAATCTGCGCAAAGGTGATCGGCTTGTCTGGTGCGACGGCGCTAAATTTCGCCGCGTACTCTGGAATATCTGCAACCCGCTTGGCGATAAGCTGCCACGCACCGCCGTCACCGGTTAGGAACCCTTGGCGGACAGCGCGGCTAATATCATTCTCGGTATAATGGCCTGCCATCTCGTCCGCTGACAAAACAGGGAACATGGCTTGCGCCGCAAGCGCGGACTGAAATCCGTCCGACATTTCTGATCCTAACGGCGTACGGATGCCGTTGGGTTGATCTGGGTCAGCCTCTAGCCTGCCGTCATGGAAAAAGGTTACAAACTCTGTTGCGCCAAGATTCCACAAGGCAGAGGCGTTGCGCGGAATGCGTTGTTCTGGTGGGTTTTTTGGATCACGTATGCGTTCAGGTCCAAGCCCAATACCACCTTCACCAATCGACAAGGACACGCCGTCGGACGTGCCGAACTTGGGATGATGGCACGTGGCACAGCTGATGTTTCGGTTGCCAGATAGGATAGGGTCATAGAATAACAATTGCCCCAAAAGGACGCGGTCCATATCTGGCTGTGGGAATGCGGGAGTTGGCCCTAAATCCTGGGCGAATGCATCGCTTGTCATGACACAGTACAGAAGTGCCATTTTTATGAGCATTTTTAGATGCATAGAGATCACACCTTAAGTGATTTCATCAGTGGATATAACTGCGTGTAACGCTCATAACTTGCTTGATACTGCGCCATCAGGTCATAGCGTGGCATGATCGTGTGCGCGATATCTGGTTTGGTCATTACGGTCTCGGGATCTGCGCCAGTAGCGGCGCACAGCGCTAAACGCGCGGCCCCCATTGCAGCCCCAAATTCCCCGCCTTTGGGTATTTCTAAGGGCAGTTGCAGCACAGTTGCCAAAGTTTCCAACCAGAATGGTGATGCGGTTCCGCCGCCGATCGCAAGCATAGAGTGTAGATTAGTGCCTGTAGATTTAAGCGCCTCCAAATTATCGCGCAGGGCAAACGCCACCCCCTCCATAATCGATTGTGTCATGGTCTCAGACGTGGTCGCGACATCTAGCCCGATAAACGCACCCCGAATTTCCGCATCATTATGGGGTGTGCGTTCCCCTGACAGGTAGGGCAGAAAGATGACAGATGCTGGGCCATTGATGGTAGCGGGCAATTGACCAGACAACTGCTTGGCAGTTTGGCCCACAGTGCTGGCATACCAATTCAAACAATCTGTCGCTGCGAGTATGACCCCCATCTGATACCAGCGATCGGGGATTGCATGGCAAAAGCTGTGAACGGCAGAGTCTGGTGCCGGTCGAAAACTGTCTTTTGCTGCCAGTAAAACGCCAGAGGTACCAAGCGAGACAAATCCCGTACCTTCGGCAAAGCACCCAACACCACAGGCGGCAGCCGCGTTGTCTGCCGCACCGCCTGCAACGCTCACTGGGCCATCTATGCCCCATGCCTCACAAAGGGATTTGCGCAACTCGCCTGCTTTTTGACTGCCTTCGATCAATTGGGGCATCTGATCTTTGCGCATGTGGCCAAACGCCAAAGCCTTGTCGGACCAGTCACGGGCACCTACGTCCAACCAAGAGGTGCCAGAGCTGTCAGACATATCGCTAACATACTCGCCAGTTAGCCAAAGTCCCAGATAGTCTTTTGGTAACAATACCTTATCAGTGTTTTCAAATATCTTCGGTTCATGGTCGCGCACCCAAGCAAGCTTTGGTGCTGTAAATCCAGGGAATACAATATTGCCAGTAATTTGACGCATTTCTGGTATCGAATCCAACTGTGCCGCCTGATCGGCGGATCGTGTGTCGTTCCACAAAATGCAGGGACGTAACGGTTTGCCTTTCCCGTCCAGAAGTGTTGCTCCATGCATATGACCGCTGACGCCGATGCCGCGTATGGACGTGACAGCTTTGGCATGGGTTTTGCGCAATTTTTCGATGACTTCATCACATGCGTTGGTCCAACAGGATGGGTCTTGTTCCGACCATCCCGATTGCGGATGCTGTGTTTTATATCCGACTTGCGCGTCGGCGACGACATTTGCATCATCATCGATCAACAAACCACGCAGCCCTGACGTTCCTAGATCAAACCCTAAATACATGGTAGCTTTCATTTAATTCAGTTGATAAAATAAATATACTTTGTTTGTGTGTCAATGGTGCAGGCGGGCATGAATTCTGTAAAAACGACCGGTCCCATATTACGCCCTCATGTTAGCACCGTTGGCATCGTACACAGCAGCGCCTTGAATTTCCGCATCGTACATTTGTCCCAAGATCTCGACTTGGACCTTGGTGCCAGCACTGGCGTATGGCGTCTTTATATATCCCATCGCCATGGATTTTTGAACGTGATGCGCATAGCCACCAGACGAAACATATCCGACGGCTTGCCCATCTACCAAAATAGCTTCGTCGTTTGACACATCAATGCCGTCCACATCAATTACCATTGTGACCAGTTTTTGCGGGGGCGGGGACTTTCGTTCCGTTTCGGCTGCGGCCTTGCCAACAAAG
>CALDZS010000079.1 GCA_937944065.1 uncultured Amylibacter sp.
TCCAGCGCGCCGTTGGGTTTCGCGAAGTCTTGAACGTATATCATCACGCGAACCAAGTTTACGCCGTGCCTTCACGTCTTTCGGTCTTTCTTTGGGATTGTTTATAGCCCCCATGTTGGGTTTGGCCGCACTGCTAAGAGCGGTTTTTGTCGCTGATCTATTTCTACTGCGTGGCGACACGCTGTTGGGATACCTGCCGCAAATGGGTTTGGCGATTTTTGGCGCAGCTTGGATTGCTCGCAATCTATTTTATGACGATGGTCCGGGCAGGGCGTTGTTGGGAATTGACACTAGTTTGATGCAAGGCGGTCGGCGGACTGTCCATGGGCTGGGTTTGGTTATTGCGGCTGGATATTTTCTGAACGCGGCCAAAGAAAGCGAAGAATGGTCGCCCGAGACAATTTCGGTTCTAGAGTTTCCGTTGATTGTTCTTGGTGCATTTGGCCTGTATCGACTGGCGCGCAAGTTCCGTTCGTATCGAATAGCGCGTGTTGAGCAAGGTGGTTCCACAATTGAAACTTTGTCGGGGCGTATTTCTACGCTTATGTACAAGTTTTGCATTCTAATCGCGTTTGTTGGCCCTGCGGTTGCGGCCATTGGATACATCAACCTCGGCTCGAACCTGGTCAGTTCTACCGTTTTGACACTTGCCATGCTAGCGGCTGTGTTCCTGTTCTACGCATTGTTGGTGAATATCGTTATCACGTTGCAAGGCGATCCAAAGCAAAAGATGGCCGAGACAGATACCAGCAACGTGGGCGGATTGTATAAATCTGCGCTTGCATTTGCATTGATCTGTATTGCCATGCCAGCTTTGGCCCTGATTTGGGGCGCGCGCGTTAGTGATATTAGCGGGCTATGGCTACAAGTGCGCGAAGGCGTCTCCATTGGCGATACGCGCTTTTCTATCACCGACGTGTTGTCGATGATATTAGTGTTTTCGATTGGCTACACTATCACTCGCTTGCTGCAATCTGCGTTGCGATCCAGCGTATTGCCCAACACCCGTATCGACGAAGGTGCACAGAACGCTATTGTGACGGGCATCGGATATTTAGGTATATTCCTTGCGGCATTGTTCGCGATCATGTCCACGGGGCTTGATTTGTCCAATCTGGCCATCGTTGCGGGTGCTTTGTCTGTTGGTATCGGTTTCGGCTTACAAGCGATCGTATCGAATTTTGTTGGCGGGATTATCCTGTTGATCGAACGCCCGATCAAGCTGGGCGACTGGGTCGAAGTGGGCGCGCATTCTGGGTATGTCAGCGGTATTTCTGTGCGCTCTACAAGCATTGAAACCTTTGATCGTGCCACTGTGATCATTCCGAATGCTGACCTGATTTCTGGAACGGTGACAAACTGGACCCATTCGAACAAGCATGGGCGGATTATTGTGCCCATCGGTGTAGGGTATGACAGTGATCCCAAAAAGGTTCAAAACATCCTACATGAAATTGCGCTTGCCCATCCGATGGTACTTAAAGGTCAACCGCCTGCAGTGCTCTTCCGAGGGTTCGGTGCAGACTCGTTGGATTTTGAACTGCGCTGCATTTTGCGGGACGTGAATTTTGGTGTCTCAACCACATCAGACATCAACTTTGCAATCGTGGAACGGTTCAGAGAGGAAGGGATCGAAATCCCATTCGCACAACGTGATATAACAATTAAAAACCCGCAGGATTTTTTGCAGAAACCTGCGCGAACACGGAAAAAGCCAACAACTTAATCGGTTGAATATTCACCGACTTTGGACTTGCCCAGCAATTTTACGCGGTGTACACCCACCAGCGTGGACAGGTGGCCGAGTGGTCGAAGGCGCACGCTTGGAAAGCGTGTAGGCGGCAACGTCTCCAGGGTTCGAATCCCTGTCTGTCCGCCAACTCTCCTTTTTACCTGCTGCTGATGGATGGCCTTTTATGGCTATTAATTTCCAAGTTTGCAGTCGTAATTCGCAATCCACTTTTCTTTGGTTTTTGCTCACTGTGTTCCTATTTCTTTCCTTCAACGGTATGAAATGTAGCATTCAGGGAATGGCTATATCTGGTACGCTAACAGAGACATTGATCGAGTAACTTAGCAAAGGGTTGCAGGACTATTTTCAGCAATTTGGGGATGGTTGTTAATGCGTCACTTTTTTGGCGAGAATTTCAACCCGAAGAAACATGAGAGGAATTAGTATGGCGGGACAATCTAAGCTGGCAAGAAGAGTTGCAAAAGTGATAGCACCTGCTATTCTTGCGGTTAAACAAATATTCATATCATGCAAAATTCGATGGACGCTATGAACTTAGAAACTTACCCAATTGTGGTACCGGGCGGACCAAAGCCAAGCCAGATTGTACAGCCTAATGTATTTTCATTGCCGCCAGGCGTCGAACGCCATGTTGTCCAAGGTGCAGGGGCCATCCTTGTTACCGTGGAAACGGGTGATCGGGTTACGATCATCAACGATGAAGGCGGGCAAGTTTGTGAGTTACTGGCCGCCGATAAAAAAGGGCTGATTGATGCTGGCATTCTGGGGCAGGTGACCAACAATGACGCGATCGGTTTGAAACAATTGCTAACCAGCTCCGACGGCAGCCTGCAAGGGCTGCGCATGGGATTGGAAAGCCGTGGTATCGATCTCGCAAAGGCGGGTGGGTTTTCCCTGTTTGGGGCCGACAGTCCCCCAAATTCCGAGGCTGAGTTTGAGGTATCACGCGACGGTGTTGTGATCATCACGGCGCCCGGCGATGTTATGGATTTTGTGAAGCAAAACACAGCAACACCGTTGATCGTTCGTATCAAACGCGCAGTGATCAAATCGCATGTCAAATTTGAACTACCTGACCCGCTGGCTGATCCAGTTTTAGACCTGCGTGTGAAAACAAGTACGGCAGAAAGTTATTTCGTCAAGGCAGGCGACTATATCCAAATTCTGGATGTGGACGGGCGACAATGCACTGACTTTCAGTGTTTTTCCGCACGTAAACTAGATCAAGGAAACGCGCATCCGCTGGATGTCGTGACCACGCGCTCTTTGTTGCATCACAATTACCCAATGCCAGGTTTGCATGCGAAATATTATGACCGTGATTTTCTGCCGTTGCTAGAGGTCGTCCAAGATACATGTGGGCGTCACGATTCATTCGCTATGGCTTGTGCGTCGAAATATTATGACGATATCGGGTATCCTGGACACCTGAATTGCTCAGACAACTTCAACGCTGCATTAGCACCGCACGGTGTCGCAGAACGCGCAGGCTGGATGGCGATCAATTTCTTTTTCAACACTGCCATTGATGAACACGGGGTTTTAACCGCGGACGAGCCGTGGTCGCGGCCTGGTGACTATGTGTTGATGCGTGCGTTAACCGATTTGGTTTGCGTCACCTCGGCCTGCCCAGATGACACCTCAGCGGCCAATGGTTGGAACCCAACCGATATTCACGTCCGCACCTATGACGGCAAAGAAAAATTCCAACGCGCGGTGGCGTTTCGTGCTACCCCCAACAGCGAGCCTAAGATGACAAAACAAACTGGTTTCCACGACAGCTTCGCGGCGCATACCCGCAATTTCATTGAATATAATGGGTA
>CALDZS010000080.1 GCA_937944065.1 uncultured Amylibacter sp.
TGCCGTGCGGCGTTTGCGAATAGCCGCTAACCGCGGCTTCGGCATCTTCTATAGATTGGACAACTTGGCGCGCATGATCATAAAATGTATGGCCCACATCCGTTGGGGATAGCTTGCGCGTTGTACGGTTGAAAAGGCGCACATCCAAGCGACGCTCCAGCTCTTTGATGCGATTACTTGCCACCGCTGGTGTCAAGCGCAGGTCGCGCCCACCGGCAGTGATACTGCCAAGCTCTACCACTCTGACAAACACCTTCAGGCTCTCAAGATAGGGCATCCACACCTCTGATTATATACGATTCGTTGAAATAGCTTACCCGACTGCGCTATATTTCAGTATAATTAAATAGAGCATACTAAATTTGACCGCAGATTCTTGACTGTGGCGAGTGGGGACATATGAAAGCCAGATCTGAAATCCGTTTTGTGCTAAACGACCGCGACGTGACCTTGGAGCATGTCAGCGCCAGCGATACTCTGCTTGATTTTCTGCGTATTGACCGTCGACTGACAGGCACCAAAGAAGGGTGCGCCGAAGGGGATTGCGGCGCCTGCACAGTTCTTGTGGGACGGTTGCAAAATGGCGTTTTGCGCTACGAGCCTGTGAACGCTTGCATCCGATTAACGGCATCGCTGGATGCCTGCCACGTTGTTTCCATTGAGTATCTGTCTGGACCAAGCGGGAAGTTGCATCCAGTGCAACAGGCGATGGTTGAGCATCATGCAAGCCAATGCGGTTTTTGCACACCCGGATTCGTGATGTCGCTCTATGCACTTTGGATGAAAAATGCTGATCCTACCGAACGCGAAATCGAAACCGCGCTTCAAGGGAATCTTTGCCGTTGCACAGGATACGAACCAATCATCAAGGCGGCAATGGCCGCGACCGCACTTGGCAGTCCTGCTGATGATGCCCTTACGCAGGAACGCGCAGCGATGACCGCCAAGCTGGCGCAAATGCAAGATGGCAAGCGGGTTGTTGTGTCAAAGGATGGCAGCCGTTGCATCCTTCCTGCTTCTGTAGATGATCTAGCGGCTGTCTTGCTAGAAATGCCTAGTGCGACAATCGTTGCAGGCGCGACAGATGTTGGCTTGTGGGTAACAAAGTTCCTTCGCGATATCTCACCCGTTGTTTTCCTGAGCCATCTGGATGAACTACGCCAAATCGACACTTCAAACGAGATGATAAATATCGGCGCAGGCGTGAGCTATGACGAAAGCCGCGAGGTTATGTCTGACGCCTACCCGCATCTTGGTGCTTTTTGGGATCGTATTGCAGGCTGGCAAATCCGTAGCATGGGTACGATTGGCGGCAACGTTGCTAACGGATCCCCCATCGGGGATACGCCGCCGGTGCTGATCGCACTCGACGCGTCTATCACGTTGCGCAAAGGAGACGTGCGACGCACAATTCCGATTGAGAATTTCTTCATCGACTACGGCAAGCAAGACATGGCCAAAGGCGAGTTCCTTGAAAGCATTAGCGTCCCTCAACCTGCAAAGAACGCCATTCACGCAGCCTACAAGATTTCCAAACGTCGCGACGAAGATATTTCGTCGGTATGTGCCGCGTTCAATGTCACAGTTGTCGACAACACAATCACTGCCGCTCGGATCGCGTTTGGCGGCATGGCGGCGATCCCAAAACGTGCTGCACACGCCGAAGCGGCGCTTGTTGGTGCTGTGTGGAGCGAGGCAACACTGATCGAGGCCGCCGCACAGCTTGGCGACGATTTTAGCCCGCTCAGCGATTGGCGAGCGTCGTCCGAGTACCGTCTACTCGTGTCCAAGAACCTGTTCCGAAAATTTTGGCTGGATCAGCAAAGCGAAACCACAAACGACCGCCTCAGCGCGTAACGGAGAGATTTGCTATGAATGTTCAAAAACCTACAAATACTCCGATCAATGGTGGCGTACATACTGATCTGCGCCATGATAGCGCGATCAAACACGTTACAGGCCGGGCTGAATACTGTGATGATATCGCGGAACCCATCGGGACACTTCACGCATATCTTGGTCTGTCCACCAAAGCGCATGCCCTACTGCGTGACGTAGATCTAAGCGCAGTACGGACAGCCCCCGGCGTTATTGGCGTTTTAACGGCGGACGACATTCCAGGCGTCAACGACGTCTCTCCGACGGGACGCAATGACGAACCGATTTTCGCCACTAAAAAAGTAGAGTTTTGGGGCCAACCCATGTTTGCTGTGGTGGCTGAAACACGAGATGCCGCCCGCCGTGCTGCCAAACTGGTGAAAGTCACCTACGAAGACCTGCCCCACGCGTTAGATCCCGAAGCCGCGCAGCAGGCAGGCATGGGTTACGTGACCCCTCCATTGACGCTTAAACGTGGCGAGGCTGAAAGCGCCATGAACAAAGCCACTCACCGCATCAAAGGTAAACTGCGCGTCGGCGGGCAAGATCACATGTATCTTGAAGGTCATATCGCATTTGCTATTCCTGGCGAAGATGAAGACGTCACCGTTCATTCTTCCACGCAGCACCCGTCAGAGGCGCAACATATGGTTGCTCATGTTTTGGGCGTCGCTTCTAACGCAGTGACCATCAATGTGCGCCGCATGGGGGGTGGGTTTGGGGGCAAGGAAACCCAAATGAATCTATTCTGCGCCGTCGCGGCGGTCGCCGCAAAGAAATGGAACCGTGCCGTCAAAATTCGCCCTGATCGGGATGATGATATGTCCGCCACTGGCAAGCGCCATGACTTTGTGATCGACTACGAAGTGGGTTTCGACAATGACGGCGTGATTGAGGCCGTCACGGGCGAGTTTGCCGCCCGGTGTGGTTTTTCCTCAGACCTGTCAGGCCCTGTCACAGATCGTGCGCTGTTTCATGTCGACAACGCCTATTACTATCCCAATGTGCTGTTGAATTCGCATCCGATGAAGACCAACACTGTCTCCAACACAGCATTTCGCGGTTTTGGCGGGCCGCAGGGCGTGATCGTTGCTGAACGGATTATGGAAGAAATCGCATATCACCGCGGGTTGGATAGCCTTGAAGTGCGCAAGCGTAATTTCTATGCCGACAACGGGCGCGATGTGACACCCTATCATCAAACCGTCGAAGACAATATCGCCCCGCGCATCTGCCAAGAACTTGAAGACAATGCAGATTACCGCGCCCGTCGCCAAGCTATTCTAGACTGGAATGCCAAAGGTGGAACGATCCGCAAGGGTATTGCGTTGACACCTGTAAAGTTCGGCATCTCGTTTACGGCCACGTGGTATAATCAAGCTGGCGCCCTTCTGCACATATATTCGGATGGTTCGATCCATTTGAATCATGGCGGCACTGAAATGGGTCAGGGCCTGAATACCAAGATAGCACAGGTCGTGGCTGATGCGCTGCAGGTGGATTTTGACACCATCAAGATCACCAAGACAACGACAGAAAAGGTGCCTAATACGTCTGCTACTGCCGCGTCGTCAGGGTCTGACCTGAACGGCATGGCCGCATTGGACGCTGTGGAGCAAATAAAGTCACGACTGGTTGAGTTCGCCACCGTTCATTGGAAAACCGAAGCCGCCAACGTGCAGTTTGTGCCCAATGCTGTGCAGATAGGCGATGAAACTATCCCATTCAACGACTTCATAAAGCAGGCTTATATGGCCCGAGTTCACTTGTCGGCTGCAGGTTTCTATAAGACGCCCAAAATCCACTGGAACCGCGAAACAGGCCAAGGACGCCCGTTTTATTACTACGCCTATGGTGCTGCATGTTCCGAAGTCTCTGTTGACACGTTGACGGGTGAGTACCGCGTCGAGCGGACGGATATCTTGCACGATGTAGGTAAATCACTGAACCCAATCCTTGATATTGGTCAGATTGAAGGCGCGTTCATCCAAGGCATGGGATGGCTGACCACCGAAGAGCTTTGGTGGGACGCCCAAGGCCAGCTGCGCACACACGCGCCGTCGACCTATAAAATTCCATTGGCCTCGGATCGCCCACGTATTTTCAACACGAAACTTGCGACATGGTCCGAGAATAAGGAACACACGATCAAGCGGTCAAAGGCCGTAGGTGAACCGCCGTTCATGCTTGGTATTTC
>CALDZS010000081.1 GCA_937944065.1 uncultured Amylibacter sp.
CTTCCTGTCAGCGCCTTTGAAGTGGTTTCATAGCCAACACCGATAATGTGTGGAAACATGATGGCGATCAGGCCAAGCATTCCACCCGCCACCGCAGGGCGCGCCCAACTGGGAAGGCCCGAATTTTTTTGCACCAAATCGGCCAAATCTTCGGCCCAAAAAATGCCGCGCATGAATAAAACCGACACCAATCCGCACAACAACCCCAGCAGAATGAATGCGGGTAGATGCAAGTAAAACTCGCCCGAATGTAGTGGCAGTGTGAATTCGGTGTCTGTTCCAAGGGTTAATCGGCCAACAACGGTGCCCGCGACCGAAGCGATGGTAATTGGTGCAAACGCATGGACCGCGAAATGGCGCAACACGACTTCGAGTGCGAAGATCGCCCCCGCAATCGGTGCATTAAAAGACGCCGATACGGCGGCGGCCACAGCACATCCCAGCAGATCACGTCCTGTGATACCATCGACGTTCAGCCACTTGGATAGTTTTCCAGACAGCACGGCCCCCAATTGCACGGCAGGCCCCTCGCGACCTGTGGATCCCCCTGTCGACAGGGTAACCAACGATGCGAGCGCTGACACCAATCCGACTTTGCCCGACACACGTCCACCATCAATAGCAGCACCTTTGATAACATCAGCGACCGAGTGTATGCGACCTGATGGAATAAACTGTGTGGTTAACCAGCCCACAATCAACCCGCCCATGATTGGCATCAACAGAATTACATACCAAGGCAGGTTGCGCGCATGCGAGGCCAACGTCTCGCCATCTGCGCCATAAAACGCTTCCTGCAATTCACTGATGGCCAATCGAAAACCAACGGTTGCGAAACCCGCCGCGATCCCCAGCACCAAGGCAATCAACCAAAACCGTGTTCTTTCGGCAAAATGCATTCGCAAAGCACGCGCTGCACGCAGGCACGCGGCGACCGAGTTATTATAACCGTCTTTGGCGAATTTTCGGTATGACATGTGTGCCTGATAGTTAAGACTTTAATTTTCCAACGTATTCATTCTATCGTACCGTAAACGAAAGACCAAACACATGACCAACATCGCCAAGGCCATCGCAGAAGTCAAAGACCTTCTGGGGGATCGCTGCTCAACAGCGCAGTCTGTGCGCGATTTGCATGGCGCGAACGAAGCGCATTATGCAGCTATGCCACCAGATGCCGTGGCTTTTGTGCACACAACGCAAGAGGTGTCAGATGTGGTCAAAGCCTGCGCGCGGCATGGTTGCCCTATCATACCATGGGGGGTCGGAACCTCGCTTGAAGGTCACGCGCTGGCGGTAAAAGGTGGCATCACGCTGGCATTCACCCAGATGGACAAAGTAGTCGAGGTATATCAAGAGGATTTACAAGTCACTGTGCAGCCCGGCATCACCCGCGAGGCGTTGAACGAAGAGTTGCGCGCCACTGGGTTGTTTTTTCCAATTGATCCAGGTGCGAATGCAACTTTGGGCGGGATGACGGCGACACGAGCCTCTGGCACCACCGCTGTTCGTTACGGTACGATGAAAGATAACGTCATCGCGCTAGAGGTGGTCTTGGCAGATGGGCGGATCATCCGAACAGGTTCGCGTGCCAAGAAATCGTCGGCAGGATATGATCTGACCCGGCTGATGATCGGATCAGAAGGTACGTTGGGCGTGATCACCGAGATTACGTTGGCGCTGCAAGGTCAACCAGAAGCCATCGCCGCCGCTGTTTGCGACTTTCCAGACGTGGATGCGGCCGTCAACGCAGTCATCACCGCCGTGCAGATGGGCATACCAATGGCGAGGATGGAGCTGATCGACGAAGCATCTTTGCGTGCCATTAACGCGCATTCGGGTCTAGAATACCCGATTAAGCCGCATTTATTCATGGAGTTTCACGGATCAGATGGCGCAGTTGCTGAACAGTCTGAAACCATGAAAGGGATCACTGTCGATCTGGGCGGCGGTGCGTTCGAATGGACAACAAACACCGAGGATCGCAATCGATTATGGGCTGCGCGACACAATGCGTATTATGCATCCAAGGCCCTGCATCCGAACCAGTTGGGTTTATCGACCGATATCTGTGTGCCCATTTCGCAATTGGCGCGGGCCATTTCGGATACCCAAGCAGATTTGGCTGGCGAAGGGGTCGCGGGGTCGATCATCGGGCATGTGGGGGACGGCAATTATCATGTCTTAATGTTCTCTCATCCTGACAAACCAGACCAGCTGGTACGCAACCAAGCATTGGCGCACCGCATGGCAAAGCGCGCTTTGGCGATGGGCGGCACCGTGACTGGAGAACATGGTGTTGGCATGGGCAAAATGAAATACATGGCCGAGGAGCATGGCGATGCGTGGAATGTCATGGCTGATATAAAGCGCACACTTGATCCGCAAAATATTATGAACCCGGGTAAGATGGTGCAGGTGAATTAGGGGCGTTTCAGGAATGTTTCACGTGAAACAGTCTAACGAAAGGTTAATAGCCTGAGTTGAAAATTGATTAAATCGAACCTATATGATGTCTATGTTTAGACCAAATCAAACTCACGCGCGGCTATCTCCCAAGTTATCAAAACTTCCCGCTGAAAAAGATGATCAAAGTATAATTCTGGCCATTTCCTTTTTTATTTTGGTCACCATTTCATCTCTGTTTTTAGTATCGCAATCGCTATTTGTGGGACTTTTGTTGGGTTTTGGTGTTGCCGTTACCTTCTTGGTTTTTAAAATGGGGCTAAGAAAAATTTGGTTGGCAAGAGTAAGAAAGAAACAATTACAAGCGCACCGAAATGGTGGATCGAAAATGAAGCGCAGAATTTCTGACCGCTAACCGTCAATCAACGCAACCGCTGCCGCGCGGGCCTCTGGCGTAATCGTATCACCTGACAGCATGCGCGCGATTTCGTCAGTGCGCTCTGGTGCAGATAGCTTTGCCACCGTGGACAGCGTTTGACCTTTGTTAACCGATTTTGACACCTGCCAATGATGCGCACCCCGCGCGGCAACTTGGGGCGAATGAGTGACGACAAGAACCTGCGACCCATCGGCAATTGCGGCCAAGCGCCGACCAACTGCATCCGCCGTTGCCCCACCGACACCACGGTCAATTTCATCAAAGATCATCGTCAGGCCTGTTTCATCTTTGGTTAAGCAAACTTTAAGGGCCAGCAAAAAGCGCGACAGCTCTCCACCCGAAGCGATCTTGTCTATGGGGCCTGCTGGCGCGCCCGGATTTGTGGCAACCACGAACGAAACGTCATCGCAACCAGTTGCGCCTTTGGTTCCGCTTTCAAAGGCGACTGTGAACACCGCGCGTTCCAGTTTTAGGGGTGCCAGTTCCGCACCCATTGCTTTTGACAATGCGGTACCAGCCTTACGGCGCGTTGCAGAAATTTTATCGCTGAGTTTGGTATAGGTATCCGTGGCCGCGACCAAATCACGTTCCAACGCAGTGATGTTATCGGCACCAGTTTCAATCGCGGCCAACCGCGCCCCAAAATCCAATGCCATGGCTGGCAATTCGTCCGGCGTCACTTTGTGTTTACGTGCAAGCGCGCGGATGGCGAACAAACGCTCTTCGCATGCTTCCAGATCCAGCGGATTGAAATCCAACGCGGTCAGACATTCTTCGACCCCGCGCTGCGCTTCAGCCAGTTCTCCCAACACGCGCGACAATGCCTCTATCGGTGCATCCAACCGCCCTTCGGCTTGATCGGCTGCTTCTTGTAACCAGCGCGCCGCATCATGAATTTGCCCTTCGGCGGCTTGCGCCCCAATCGCATCGCCCGCTTTGCTGATATCTTCGCGAATGCGCGCGCCTGCTTGCATCAAACGGCGCTGCGCATCTAATGATGCGTCTTCACCAACCTCTGGCGCGAGTTCGGACAATTCCAAAGAGGCGTGCGTCAGATATTCTGCATCCGCTTGTGCAAGTTCTAGGGCCGCACGTTCGGAATTTAATTGCTTTTGAACACCAGATAAATGCCGCCATGCCGCGCGAATATTGGTCAGGTCGATCTTTGCAAACGCGTCCAGCAGGTCGCGATGGCCGCGTGGATTTAACAAGCCACGATCGTCATGTTGACCGTGAAGTTCGATCAAGGTTTCAGACAAGCGTCGCAACACTTCGCCCGAACAGCGTCGATCGTTGACGTACGCGTTCTTGCGACCATCCGAGGTGTTAGTTCGACGCAGGATTAAATCATCCTCTACTGGCAGACCCGCATCCTGTAAGACCGCGCGCGCGGGATGATCAGAACCTAATTCGAATACTGCCGTCACTTCGCCCTGATCAGCCCCTGTTCGCACAAGATCGGCGCGACCACGCCAGCCTAATACAAACCCAAGACTGTCCAACAAAATCGATTTGCCCGCACCTGTTTCCCCTGTCAGAACATTCAGTCCAGAACGGAAATCCAGATCGAGTTTATCGATCAACAACATGTCTTTGATGGTTAATCCGCGCAGCATGAGTGTCCCCTGCGCTCGGTTATAGCCACTGGCCTTTGATCACGCGACGATAAACTTCGCCGATCCAACCTGTGTTTAGTCCTTTTGCTTCTAATCCTTTGGATTGTAGCAAATCAAAACTGTCTTGGTACCATTGAGAACCCGCAAAATTGTGTCCCAAAATGGCGGCTGCGGTTTGCGCTTGGCTTTCTAGCCCTAACGACAAGTAACACTCGACCAGACGGTGCAATGCTTCTGGTGTGTGGGACGTTGTTTGGAAATCTTCAACCACGACACGGAAACGATTAATCGCAGCACCAAAATGGTCGCGTTTCAGATAGTAACGACCGATTTCCATTTCCTTGCCCGCTAAGTGATCCAAAGCCAGGTCAAACTTTAGCAACGCAGAAGATACATATTCGCTGTCTGGATAACGCTCGATTGTTGTGCGTAGGGCCTGCAGGGCTTGAAACGTCACACCTTGGTCACGGCTGACATTGTCAATTTGGTCATAATAGCTGAGCGCGATTAGATACTGAGCATATGCAGCATCTTCGTCGGCTGGATAGAAGTCGAGATAGCGTTGCGAGGCACCGCGGCTTTCTTCGTACAACCCTGCTTCGTGATACGAAAAGGCAGACATGATCAGGGCACGTTTGGCCCATTCGGAATAGGGATAAAGACGCTCTACCTCGGAAAATTGCTTGGCGGCGTCGGCGGGATCACTGTCGGCCAACAAGGCCTCTGCGGTATTGAAAATTTGCTCTGGTGGTTGGTCTTCGATGCTGACTGCTTTGTCAGCTTGCTGCGCGCATGCAGACAACAACAATACAGACGCTAAGCCTACAAATGCTATCTTTCGTGCTTGGGTCAAACTACACACCATTCTTTATTCAAAACCAGACTCAGCGCAGATGCTAAACCCGAAGCCTATACATTTAACAAACATGTCATGGATTCAAGTGGATAATCCATCTTCTAGCCAAGATGTGACCTCCAATTAACGCACTAAAGCGGAAAATCACTGGTTTTTAGGTCTGACCCAGGAAGGTCATGCTCTAATTTTGCATCACATGTGACCCATTCCCACGCGTCATCCTGCGCTAGCAAAGCGCGCAAAAGTTCATTTGTGGCGCGGTGTCCCGCACGATTACCAGTGTAGCGGCCCATAATGGGGGCACCAGCAAGGTACAAATCACCCAAAGCGTCCAACATTTTGTGGCGAACACATTCATCAGCGCGACGGAACCCTGCAGGGTTCAGAATTTTATCACCCTCAACAACAATGGCGTTATCCAAGCTGCCGCCCAAGGCCAAGCCCATAGCGCGCAATGCGTCGACATCACGTTTGCGACCGAATGTGCGGCAATCGGATAATTCGCGTACGAATGTTCCGTTTGCCATGTTCAGTGTTTTTTGCTGCTTGCCGATAATCGCATCTTCAAAATCAATCGCAAAATCGATTTCTAGGTTATCTGCAGGTGACAAGCGTGCCACCACATCGTCAAACCGAATTTCGATATCGCGCAGTATGCGAATGGCGCGCACGGGCGCATGCTGGTCAAACAAACCCGCTGTTAGGATTTCGCGCACAAAAACCAACGAGCTGCCATCCATAATAGGAACTTCTGGTCCATCAATGTCGATTTGTGCGTTGTTCAGACCGGTGCCAGCAAGAGCTGCCATAATATGTTCAACGGTCGAAACTTCTACACCTGCATCGTTACAAATTCGTGTGCACAATTGTGTATCATTCACGGCCAAATAGTTGGCTGGGATCACATTGTTACGGTCGGTAATGTCAGTGCGTACAAATGTGATGCCCGTATTAACGTCACTTGGGTGGATATGCATGGTCACAGGTTTGCCAGAATGCAGACCCGTTCCGACGAAAGAAATCTTTGATTTCATTGTCTTTTGCATGTTGTCACCTCAGTACTTAAACGGAATCGTCCGCTTTTCTCTTGAGTATGAGTTAATATTAGAGGGATGATTGCTCAACTCACGCTTTGTGACCGTTTGTAACAGTTTACGAATAATACCCCACAAAAACGCGAAAAGGCGCGGAAATCCGCGCCTTTTACTAATAATATTGGTCTTTTAGTTTGCTTGGCGACGTAAGAATGCAGGGATTTCGATCTGATCATCCTCTTCCGCCATCTCGTCGTATTCTGGTGAATAGTTCTGAGGTTCCGCAAATGTGGGCTGCTCTCGTGTTGGGGCTGGTGCAGCGTCACCGTGCCCAGTCATGCGAGAGATTAGCCCACCCAAAACGCCGCGACGCTCTGTGTGTTGTGCAGGTTCTGCAAACTCTTGCGTGCGTGCAGGTGCTTGCGAAGGCTGTGTTACACGCAACGGCGCTGTTGCTGGTTGCTTTTCAACCGCCGCTTGAAGACGTGCCAAGGTTTCTTGGCTCGGCTCTGTAGATTGCGCGCGCGGTGAATTAAACTCTGGCTGTTGCGCCGTGTTAAAGTATAAATCCTGCTCTGGTTGCGGCTGGTATGCTGGTTCTGGCATCTCATCCACAGCTTCTTCGCGTTGTGCCCGGGTAGGTTCAGGTTGACGGCGCGGTGCTGCTGGTTGCTGCGGCTCTGCATATTGACGCTGAGTTTGCTCTTCTGCAACAGCCTCTTGGCGCGACGGCATATCAAACAATTCTGGCTCTTCTTGCGCGGGTTCATGTGCATCAACTGCCGCTTCTGCCAGTTCTGGCATTGGCTCTTCTTCGATGTGCTGAACTGGTTCCGCAACAGTCTGTTGTTCATCTTTACCCAATGGCAAAGGTGATTTCAGTGTGCGACGAGGTACTGGGATTTCGCCAGCGCCTTCGACTGCATCAATTCCTGTGGCCACAACGGACACACGCATCATACCGTCCAAATCTGGGTCCATGGTTGAACCGACGATGATATTTGCATCATGGTCAACTTGGTTACGGATACAATTCGCCGCTTCGTCCACTTCGAACAAGGTCAGATCGACGCCACCTGTGATGTTGATCAGCACGCCTTTGGCACCATTCAACGAGATTTCGTCCAACAATGGATTTGCAATGGCTTTTTCAGCGGCTTGGATCGCACGATCTTCACCAGATGCTTCGCCTGTACCCATCATTGCTTTGCCCATCTCGTCCATGACAACGCGGATGTCTGCAAAATCAAGATTGATAAGACCGGGACGAACCATAAGGTCGGTCACACCTTTCACACCTTGGTACAGAACGTCGTCTGCCAGTGTGAATGCCTCGGTAAATGTAGTTTTCTCGTTGGCAATCCGGAACAGATTCTGGTTCGGAATGATGATCAACGTGTCGACAACTTTTTGCAGCGCTTCAATACCGTCTTCGGCTTGGCGCATGCGTTTGTTGCCCTCAAATTGGAACGGCTTGGTGACAACACCAACGGTTAAAACACCCAATTCACGTGCAGCTTGCGCAATGATCGGTGCGGCACCAGTACCCGTACCACCACCCATACCGGCAGTGATAAAGCACATGTGGCTACCCGCCAGATGGTCAACAATCGTCTCGATACTTTCTTCGGCAGCAGCGGCCCCAATAACGGGTTGCGCGCCAGCGCCTAAACCTTCGGTGATTTTCTCACCCAGTTGAATGCGAATTGATGCGTTGTTGCCTTGCAAGGCTTGCGCGTCCGTGTTTGCAACGATGAAATCGACACCCTCTAGGTTCTTGTCGATCATGTTGTTGACTGCATTACAGCCAGCGCCACCAACACCAAATACGGTGATTTTTGGACGCAAATCTGCGACTTCGGGAATCTTGAGGTTCAGAGTCATGGGTCTGTCCGCCTGTTTTTTTGTTTTTGTTCGCCGCTTTTTGCGGTCGTTTACTGCTATACGTATCGTAACGCGCCGATTCGCGTTCGTCACGAGAAAAGTGTCATATAGGGTAAAAAATCAACGATATGATCCTTTTACCGCCGAAAAATCAGGGGAATTGCACCTAGAAGTCACTGCAAAGAGCGTTTACGAGCCCAAATACAGTGCCAATTACCAATTCTCGCGGAACCATTGCGCCGCACGGCGTAGCGGTCTTGCCCCTGCCCGCACATTCGGCAAATCGAAATCCCAGCATTCGTCCTGTGGATGCGCTGCATATAGCGACAGGCCGATGCAGGCGGAAAAGTCAGGACCAGTGGCGGCTTGGGGTAAGCCGTGGATGCGCAACGGACGGCCAAGCCGGACATTTTGGCCCAGGATGCGTGTGGCCAGCCCCTCGATCCCCGGTATCTGGCTGGATCCACCTGTCAGGACAATCCGCTGACTTGGCAATTTATCAAACCCTGCCGCATCCAGTTTCTGACGCGCGCCTTCCAAAATTTCTTCGATCCGTGGGCGCATCACGCCAATCAGATCGGACCGTGTCACCTGCCGGCGATCATGATCCCAATCGCCCGTGTCGGATCCAATGTCGATAAAGTCGCGGTCATCAAGGCTGGTGGCCACAACGCCGCCATGCAGTGCTTTGATCTTTTCGGCCAGCGCCATCGGAATTTGCAACCCTTGCGAGATGTCAGAACTGACATGATTACCGCCCATGCGCACACTGTCGGCAAAAATCATATGGCGATGCATGAACACACCGACCGCAGTAGACCCGCCACCGATGTCAATACAGGCGGCACCCAGTTGTTGTTCATCTTCAACCAACGCTGAAATCGCGGATGCATAGGCGCTGCTGGCAACCCCTGCCAGTTCCAAATCGCAACGCTTAATACAGATTAACAGGTTCTGCATAGCGCGGCTGTCGATGGTCAAAAGATGCATATCAACCGACAGGTCATGACCAATTTGGCCACGCGGATCGGTCAGGCCAGAGGCCTGATCAAGGGCAAAATTCACAGGCATAGCGTGAATAACCTCGCGGCCTACACCGTAATCTGGCACATCACACGATGCCAAAACGCGACCGATATCTTGGTCAGACACAATACCTTTGTCCAACGGCACTTTACCCACCAGCCCATAAGACCGAGGGCGCGCGCCAGAGAATGCAGCGATCACGTGATCAACACGCATTCCAGCCATTTTCTGTGCACCCTGAACCGCGGTACGAATGGCGCGCTCCGCCTCTTCCATCGAAGTAATTTCGCCAAAGCGAACACCGCGTGAACGAGTTTTGGCAACACCTGCAACACGGAAAGATCCGTGATTGGCAATTGCCCCCATACCGCCTGCCGCATCAACCTGTACT
>CALDZS010000082.1 GCA_937944065.1 uncultured Amylibacter sp.
CTGACAAAAAACTTGGATAAGACCAGCCCACTTTGCGGTTCTGGAAAGAACATTTCTGCAACCAAAAACAAGGATGTCTGTACGACAAAAGAGATCAGAGAGACGACATTGCGACTGATATTGAAAATAACAATCGCACCAGTAGCACCGCCCAGGAAAAAATAGTGAAATCCCGTGTCTGAACCAAAGACAAGGAACAGTGATATGCCGTAATAAAGCCATATCGTCAGGTTGTAGACGCTGCCTAAATAGTGATTTTTCTTGTGCAGGCGCGGCGTCAAGGCGAACAGAGCGCCCACAATCAGCATCAATATGATGACCGAACTGAATTTCTGAAAATCAATGATTGTTAGGGCAAAAGCATAGAAATAGGTCATAGCTGAGACCAAGGTGATCAGCACGTTGGTGACCACCAAACGACGCTTTGTATCTACCTTGTATCCAGCCGTCCCAGTTTCAAACCAGGAAAAAAGCCTTTCTTTCATGTCAGGCAATTCTTTTCCCCTATTCCCCTGCGCGCAACTGTATGGGAAATGCGGACTTAAACAAGGTAAAAGAGATAGATGCGGCCCTTTATAATCTAAGAGCCGCATCGATGTTTTCGGTGCAAATTACTGCGCTGTTAACAAGGGTGGTTTCTTGTTCGACAGTTTTGGGTTCTCTGGTGCAATCAGCTCTAGGTGCAATTCGCCTTTTTTGACGCCTACTTTGACCAAACCGCCCTTGGCCAGTTTTCCGAACAGCAATTCTTCGGCCAATGGTTTCTTCAGATGCTCTTGGATCACCCGCGACAACGGACGCGCACCCATTTTACTGTCATAGCCTTTTTTGCCCAGCCATTCGGCGGCGGCTTTTGACAATTCGAAGGTCACATTGCGGTCCATCAACTGTGCTTCCAACTGCAGAACAAACTTGTCGACAACTTTGGAAATCACATCTTTGGACAGTGGTGCAAACGCGATGGTCGCGTCCAAACGGTTGCGGAATTCGGGCGAGAATGTGCGTTCAATTGCTGCCGTATCTTCACCCTCACGACGCGCGTTGCCAAAGCCCATGGCCTCTTTTGCCTGCTCTCTGGCACCAGCGTTCGAAGTCATAATAATGATGACATTGCGGAAATCAGTCGTGCGACCGTTATGGTCCGTCAGTTTACCGTGATCCATCACTTGCAACAGGATGTTGAACACATCTGGATGCGCTTTTTCGATCTCGTCCAGCAATAGAACGCAATGTGGATTTTGATCCACCTTGTCGGTTAACTGACCACCTTGATCAAAGCCGACATAGCCTGGAGGCGCGCCAATCAATCGACTGATCGCGTGTTTCTCCATATATTCAGACATATCAAAGCGTAACAGCTCCACGCCCAAAGTATCGGCCAATTGTTTTGCCACCTCGGTTTTACCAACACCTGTTGGGCCTGCGAACAGATAGTTCCCAATGGGCTTTTCTGGCTCTCGCAAACCAGCCCGTGCCAGTTTGATGGCAGACGATAGAGCCTCGATTGCGCTGTCCTGACCAAACACTACGCGTTTCAGCGATGCTTCTAGATCGCGCAACAATTCGCGGTCGTCTTTGGATACATTTTTGGCAGGAATGCGTGCAATTTTAGCAACCACTGCTTCGATTGCCGCGACATCCAAAGTTTTACGTTTTTTAGATGCGGGTTTCAGACGTTGTGCGGCACCTGCCTCGTCGATTACATCGATGGCTTTGTCTGGCAACTTGCGATCGTGAATATAACGTGCTGATAGATCGACTGCGGACTTCAAGGCATCCATAGAGTATTTCACATCGTGATGATCTTCAAAGCGCGACTTCAACCCTTTCAGGATTTTGATCGTATCCTCAATGGACGGATCGTTCACGTCAATCTTTTGGAAACGACGGGCAAGGGCGCGGTCTTTTTCAAAATGTTGACGGAATTCTTTATAGGTCGTTGACCCCATGCAGCGCAGTTTACCACCTGCCAACGCAGGTTTTAGCAGATTAGAGGCATCCATTGCACCACCACTTGTCGCACCCGCGCCAATAACAGTGTGGATTTCATCGATGAACAAGATTGCATCGGGATGGTCTTCCAGTTCGGTCATCACTGCCTTTAGGCGTTCTTCAAAGTCACCGCGATACCGCGTACCAGCCAGCAATGCGCCCATATCCAACGAATAAATCGTTGTATCTTGCAACACCTCTGGTGTTTCCGATTGCACAATACGAACGGCCAGCCCTTCGGCGATTGCCGTTTTTCCAACGCCCGGATCACCAACCAGCAGTGGGTTGTTCTTGCGACGGCGGCACAAAACTTGGATACAACGTTCTACCTCGTGTTCGCGACCAATCAATGGGTCTATGTCACCTGCATTCGCCCGTGCATTTAGATCGTCACAGTATTTCTCTAACGCGGTTTCGGCTTTTTCGCCTTCTGTGGTATCTTGTTCGAAGTTATCAAATTCGTCAGCACCCGACACGGCGTGATCACCGCTATAGCTGCCATCCTTGGAGACGCCATGCGAGATGAAGTTAACGGCATCATAACGCGTCATATCTTGTTCTTGTAAGAAATAGGCCGCGTGGCTTTCGCGTTCAGCGAATATCGCCACGATGACGTTGGCACCTGTCACTTCTTGACGGCCCGAACTTTGCACATGGATTGCTGCGCGTTGGATGACGCGTTGGAACCCTGTTGTGGGTGTCGCCTCTAGGCCTTCAGCGTCATTTACCAAACTATCCAGTTCTGTGTCCAAGAACTCGGTTAGTTTTTTCCGCAATCCTTCGATGTCTACGCCGCAAGCTTGCATCACGCGCGATGCATCAGTCTCGTCGAGTAACGACAATAAGAGATGTTCTAGCGTGGCTAGTTCATGCTTGCGTTCATTTGCAAGTCCCAAGGAACGGTGGATGGCTGTTTCTAGTGTGCTCGAGAATGAAGGCATTTCGAAGTGACCTTTCTTTAGGGCGTATTTGTCTGATCACTTGACCAGAAACCTATCAAATCGCTCTTTGGTATAGATTTCGCTCATTTGGCGCACTCTTCAAGAGGTAATGTTACAAAAGTGATTATAATTCCTTAGAAAGTACCGATTTTCCCACGGCAATCATGGTTAACACTTACTTTTTGGGATGTAATAATCGTTCAGGGCGTACCTTTTGGGCGGCCTTAAACAATGAAAATGTCTGGTTAACGTAGTTCACCGCGGCCGAAATATGCTCCATATACGCCGATAGTTCGGGTGTCTCGGTGGCCTCTACCAACGACACTGCGCGATCTTGCGGGATCGTTTCAAACTGAACATAGAACCAAGGTTCGCCACGCTTCAGGATCAAATCTTGTGATGTTTCATGCCATTCAAACGCCCACATTAATGGACGCGGCCAGACATCGATTGGGAACCGCCCGCCAAAGATTGTGCCAGGTAGGGGTGTTTTGCGGTAATGCATGAATGCGTCAAGCTGGGTCATATAGATCGGATCGTCGGTTACGAACAGATATGGCAGCGAAACTTGGATCGTCGGACGATCAGGATAGCGCCATTCGGCCTGACCAGTCAGCGACAAATGCTTTGATATGAATTTTTGACGTACAGAACTGGTGGGGCCGGCCATATTACGCAAAATTGGTTTACCGTCTTTGTCTTTGGCAAGTCGGATATGCATGTCAAAAGGAACGCGCACCATGAAATAGCGGCTTTCCATACCTATGATGGCTGGACAGCGGGACGCAGACTTTGCGTGGGTTTTGTTCATCTCTGGCGAGCGGACCCGTTCTGGAGGGTAAAATACCACGCCCGCTTTCTTATCAGTTAACAACCAACCAACTTGGGCGGCCCCTTTACGGTCCGTTGGGGCAGGCGTGTCTTGAAACCAGTTGGAAAGGGCCATGGATTAAAAGTTATCCTTTCGTTTACGGATTTCCGTGAACACATCCACATCTGACGCAGCTGACATTCCTAACGCTTTTTTAACAGTGTCGACATGAGCACGTAAAAATGGATTGGTCGCCAGTTCCAAATCAAGACGTGAAGGAACGGTAAACCCGCCCTTGGCACGAATATTCGCGATTTCTTGGACACGGTTTTGCAACGCTTCATTTTCAGGCTCTATTGTCAGTGCAAAATTGGCATTGCTTTGGGTGTATTCATGCCCGGAATAGATCAACGTATCAGGAGCAAGTTTCATAAGCTTTTGCAAACTCTCCCACATTTGGGCGGGCGTCCCTTCGAAAAGGCGACCACATCCTAGCGCCATCAGACTGTCAGCGCTGAACGCTGCCTTGGCTTGTTTGAAAAGAAAGGCGATATGCCCGACCGTGTGCCCATCAACCGCGATAACATCAGCCATTTCGGTGCCGACGTGAAACGTGTCCCCTTCGGAAAGGGCGATATCTAAGGCGGGCAAACGCGCAGCGTCGTCGGCGCCGCCAAGAACTTGCGCGCCAGTTTCAGCCCGCAAAGTGTCAACACCTTGTATATGGTCAAAATGATGGTGGGTGATCAGGATTTGGTGCAACGGCCAATCACGCTTGGCCAGTTCTGCCAATATGGGTGCAGCGTCTGGCACATCCACCACAGCGGTTTGCCCTGTTTCTGTGCAGCGTAATAGATAGGCATAGTTATCTGCCAAGCAAGGAATGGTGACAATTTCAAGTGGCATGGATAAGTCCAAAATAATTCGTTAAGCTTTGACCAAGGTTAACCTTCAAACCAATAGGGTTGCAATGCATTTAGATGTCGTTGATCTGCGCAAGTTTTATTATCGTACGAAGCTAGGTCGCATCGTGCAGCGTGCGTTGCGCGTTCAGATTGCGAAACTGTTCGGCGAAACCAAAGGCCAGACCGTCGTCGGGTTTGGCTTTGCCGCACCATTGCTGCGCCCTTACATTGGTATGTCGCGGCGTGTGATTTGTTTGATGCCCGGTCAGCAAGGTGTGATGCCGTGGCCCGAAGACGAGGCGAATATGTCAGTGCTGGTAGAGGAAGCTGCTTGGCCGCTTGCCACTGGGTTCGTCGACAAGATGGTTGTTCTGCATGGGCTGGAGACCAGCGACACAGAGGCGGATTTATTGGATGAGATTTGGCGAGTTCTGGGTCCAGGCGGCAAAGTTGTCTTTATAGTTCCTTATCGGTCTGGCCTATGGGCCCGATCCGATAAGACCCCGTTTGGATATGGAAAGCCCTACAGCGCGTCACAATTAGATCAATTACTCCGATTGCATCGATTTGTTCCAGAACGTCATCAATCAGCACTCTATTTTGCACCCAGCGAGAAAACCTTTTGGTTACGCCTGGCGAAATTTTGGGAAGGGTTTGGATTGCGAAACATCCTGCCGTTGGTGGCAGGAGTGATTGTTGTCGAAGCTAGCAAACAAGTGCATGCGCGCCCACAGGGCGGTCTGGGTGCGGCGGTGAGAAAGCCGTTAGAGGCGTTGGATGGAATCGCCAACCCGTCAAAAGAGCCGATTTCAGGGAAATCACGCTTGGAATCCTCTGGAAGTCGTAAAATTTAGGGGTTTTGTTCGCTGGTGTTCTTGGTTTTACGTGAAAAATACGCGCAGATTGTCGCGGTGTAGTTGGAATGCCCTCTTAGATCATCAAATTTGGCCGTTTAATATCTGTCGCTGCAAGTTTAGTGTATTGCGAAACGAAGTCACGTTTGTTATCACCCGCTCGAACTCGCGAGGGCTTTTTGAAAAGCCCTGCAAACTCATGCTTTGATAAGCAAGCTTAATCGGAAGGGGACACGTGTCCGACTCAAGTGCACAATCTTCGGGAATTGCCGCGCGCTATGCGACGGCGTTGTTCGACCTAGCCAAAGAGGCTAAAAAACTGCCTGCAGTGGAAAAAGACCTAGACAGTCTTGATCTTGCTTTAGATAGCAGTGCTGACCTGTCATCTATGATCGCTTCACCTGTCTATGGCCGCGAAGAACAGCAGGCCGCGGTAACAGCAGTTGCAAAGAAAATGAAATTAACGCCGATCGTCGCCAATACCTTGGCGTTGATGGCAACCAAAGGCAGATTGTTTATTCTGCCCGCCCTAATCACAGCAGTGAAGTCAAAGATTGCTGATGAAAAAGGCGAAGTGACTGCGGACGTTACCTCGGCAAAAGCGCTGACAGCAACGCAGGCAAAGAATTTGGCCGCGACTTTGAAAAAGTCTGTGGGCAAGGACGTGATTATTAATGCCACCGTTGACGAAAGTCTGATCGGTGGTTTGATCGTTAAAGTGGGCTCTAAGATGATCGATAGCTCGATCCGCTCTAAGCTCTCCAATCTTCAAAATGCAATGAAAGAGGTCGGATAATGGGTATCCAAGCTGCAGAAATCTCTGCGATCCTCAAGGATCAGATCAAGAACTTTGGTCAAGAGGCAGAAGTCGCCGAAGTAGGACGTGTTTTGTCCGTTGGTGATGGTATCGCACGTGTACACGGGCTGGACAATGTTCAAGCCGGTGAAATGGTTGAGTTCCCTGGCGGTATCCGCGGGATGGCTTTGAACCTTGAAGAGGACAATGTTGGTATTGTTATCTTCGGTTCTGACCGTGACATTAAAGAAGGCGACACAGTCAAGCGTACAAACGCGATTGTGGACGTTCCAGTTGGTCCAGAATTGTTGGGTCGCGTTGTTGACGGTTTGGGTAACCCAATCGACGGCAAAGGTCCGATCAAAACAAAGAAACGTTCTACAGCTGACGTGAAAGCACCGGGCATTATCCCACGTAAATCAGTACACGAGCCGATGGCGACTGGTCTGAAATCTGTGGATGCATTGATCCCAATCGGCCGTGGCCAGCGCGAGCTGATCATTGGTGACCGTCAAACAGGTAAAACTGCTGTGGCTTTGGATACAATCCTGAACCAAAAAGCATATAACGACGCTGCAAAGAACGATTCAGAAAAACTATTCTGTATTTATGTTGCTGTTGGACAAAAACGTTCAACTGTTGCGCAGTTGGTTAAGAAATTGGAAGAAACAGGCGCGATTGAATATACAATCGTGGTTGCTGCGACCGCTTCTGACCCAGCACCGATGCAATTCTTGGCACCATATGCTGCGACATCAATGGGCGAGTATTTCCGTGACAACGGCATGCACGGTCTGATGATTTATGATGACCTTACAAAACAAGCTGTTGCGTATCGTCAAATGTCCCTACTTCTTCGTCGTCCACCGGGCCGTGAAGCGTATCCAGGTGACGTTTTCTATCTTCACTCACGCCTACTAGAACGCTCTGCTAAATTGGGCGATGCGGCTGGTAACGGTTCTTTGACTGCTTTGCCAGTGATCGAAACCCAAGGTGGTGACGTGTCTGCGTTTATTCCGACTAACGTGATTTCAATCACCGACGGTCAGATCTTCTTGGAAACTGATTTGTTTAACCAGGGTATCCGCCCTGCTGTGAACACTGGTCTGTCAGTGTCACGTGTTGGTTCATCTGCGCAAACAAACGCAATGAAATCAGTTGCGGGCTCGATCAAGCTGGAATTGGCTCAGTACCGCGAAATGGCTGCCTTTGCGCAGTTCGGGTCTGATCTTGATGCTTCTACTCAAGCATTGCTGAACCGTGGTGCGCGTTTGACTGAATTGCTAAAGCAAGCTCAGTACAGCCCGCTGACAACAGCCGAGCAGGTTTTGGTTATCTATGCTGGTACCAAAGGTTATTTGGACAACATCGCCGTAAATCGGGTGAATGCGTTCGAAAAAGGTCTTTTGGCGCATGCGCGTAGCAATCACGCGGACGTTTTGGAATGGATCAAGACAGATGATCCAAAGATCAAAGGCGAAGCCGAAGATAAGATCAAAGCCGTTGTGGAATCTTTTGCTAAAGATTTCGCGTAACCCGAGGCCTTTTTAGAACAAGGAGTTTGGCATGCCAAACCTCAAGGACCTAAAAACACGGATCGAAAGCGTTACGTCAACGCGCAAGATCACCAAGGCCATGCAAATGGTATCAGCCGCAAAACTGCGCCGTGCGCAAGAGGCGGCCGAGGCTGGCCGTCCTTATGCGGATCGCATGAACGCGGTTATGGCAAATTTGGCGGGCGCATCGGCAGGTGCCGAAGGCGCGCCGAAGTTGCTGGCTGGATCTGGTGATGACAAAGTACACATGCTAGTGGTTGCGACCGCTGAACGTGGACTTTGCGGTGGCTTTAACTCTTCGATTGCCAAAATGGCACGCGCGCATGCTGAAAAGCTGATCGCTGCAGGCAAAACCGTGAAAATACTGACTGTCGGCAAAAAAGGTCGCGAGCAGTTGAAGCGTGATTTTGGCGACAGAATGGTGGATCACGTTGATCTGTCTGAAGTCAAGAAAATCGGCTACGTCAATGCAAATTCGATTGCATCTGATGTCGTTGCTCGCTTCAACGCAGGTGAGTTTGATGTTGCTACAATTTTTTACAACAAGTTCGAGTCTGTGATCAGCCAAGTGCCAACCGCACTACAACTGATCCCAGCTTCTTTCGAAACTACGGATGGTGAAGAGTCACCGTTCTATGAGTACGAACCTGGCGAAGATGAAATCTTGGCCGACTTGTTGCCCCGTGCCCTGAGCACGCAAGTTTTCACAGCTTTGCTGGAAAATGGCGCATCAGAGCAGGGCGCGCGTATGTCCGCGATGGACAATGCGACGCGCAACGCGGGTGATATGATTGACAAGCTAACAATCCAATACAACCGTTCGCGCCAAGCGGCGATTACAAATGAATTGATCGAGATTATCTCGGGCGCGGAAGCGCTTTAAGGAACTGGAGAAACCAAAATGGCGAAAGCAAAAACAAGCGCAGGCAAGATTACGCAGGTAATCGGTGCTGTTGTTGATGTGCAGTTCGACGGCGAACTACCGCAAATTCTGAACGCTTTGACAACTGATAACAACGGCAACAAGCTGGTCTTGGAAGTCGCACAGCATCTGGGTGAAAGCACAATTCGTGCGATTGCGATGGACGCGACTGAAGGTCTGATCCGCGGTCAAGCCGTAGTAGATACTGGCGAGCCGATCATGATCCCTGTGGGCAATGCCACTTTGGGCCGCATCATGAACGTTGTGGGCGAGCCTGTGGACGAAAAAGGTCCTGTTAAATCTAAAGAACGCCGCGCGATCCACCAAGATGCACCAGCGTTTGCAGAACAAGCAACCTCATCAGACATCTTGGTAACTGGTATCAAAGTTGTTGACCTTCTAGCACCTTACTCAAAAGGTGGTAAAATTGGTCTGTTCGGTGGTGCTGGTGTTGGTAAAACAGTTCTAATTATGGAATTGATCAACAACATCGCTAAAGTGCACTCTGGTTACTCTGTGTTTGCTGGTGTTGGTGAACGTACTCGTGAAGGTAATGACCTTTACCACGAGATGATTGAATCTAACGTTATCGACCCGGAAAACCTTGAGAACTCTCAAGTGGCGTTGGTCTACGGCCAAATGAACGAACCTCCAGGTGCGCGTATGCGTGTTGCTTTGACGGGTCTGACATTGGCAGAACAATTCCGTGACCAATCAGGTCCTGACGTTCTGTTCTTCGTTGATAACATCTTCCGCTTTACACAAGCGGGCGCCGAGGTGTCTGCGCTGTTGGGTCGTATTCCATCAGCTGTGGGTTACCAGCCAACATTGGCAACTGATATGGGTCAGATGCAAGAGCGTATTACATCAACAAAAGCGGGTTCAATTACATCTGTGCAAGCCGTTTACGTGCCTGCGGATGACCTTACTGACCCTGCACCTGCGACATCATTCGCTCACTTGGATGCGACAACTGTTTTGTCACGTGCAATCTCAGAGCTGGGTATCTATCCTGCGGTTGATCCATTGGATTCAACATCACGTATCATGGACCCACTGGTTGTTGGTGAAGAGCATTACAACGTTGCTCGTGAAGTCCAAGGTATCTTGCAGCGCTACAAATCACTGCAAGACATCATTGCGATTTTGGGCATGGACGAATTGTCAGAAGAAGACAAATTGACTGTGACACGCGCACGTAAAATTCAGCGCTTCTTGTCTCAGCCCTTCGATGTTGCGAAAGTGTTTACAGGTTCTGACGGTGTTCAGGTTCCATTGGAAGACACAATCGCGTCGTTCAAAGCTGTCGCAGCTGGTGAATATGACCACCTACCAGAGGCTGCGTTCTACATGGTTGGCGGCATCGCTGATGTGATTGCTAAAGCTGAAAAAATGGCTGCTGAAGCCGCCTAAGTTAAGGAGCCGTCTCTCATGGCGACACTACAATTCGATCTGGTCTCACCCGAACGCAAACTTGCGTCGGCTGAGGCTGACGAAATCCAGATACCTGGTTCTGAAGGCGACTTCACGGCCATGGCTGACCACGCGCCCGTTATCACGACCTTGCGCCCCGGCGTTTTGCGCGTGATCACTGGCAATGACGTGACCGAGTATGTGGTCACGGGCGGCTTTGTCGAAATCTCTGGCACGTCTGCATCTGTTTTGGCCGAGCAAGCTATGCCAAAATCAGAAGTTTCAGCAGATGTTGTGAACGAGATGATTGCCGCGGCAGAAGCAGCTGTTCAGGGCCTTGAAGGCGCTGAAAAAGATATGGCAGACAAACGTCTGGCAGATACCAAAGCATTGCTAGACGCGATCTAAGTCACGCCACATAAAAATTCAAAAGGTCTCAATTCATTGAGGCCTTTTTTTTTGACTTAAAACCCGCGATACTCGGATCAAAGGGGTAAATCCATGCAGAAACTTCAGACACGGGTCACGGGCATTGATCAGGGCACGGTTGAACTGTTCGCAGAGTTCGACACGGGCGGTGATATGTGGACGGGGTCGGGCGACCGCAAACGCGCGGTCGAGGTGCGGTTTTCGGAACCCTATCGATCCATCCCAGTCGTGCATGCCTCGGTCACATTGTTTGATGTAAAATCAGGTGCGAACCATCGGTTTCAGCTGCTGGTCGAGGATGTCACAGCCGAGGGTTTCTGGCTGGTGGGCAAGACGTGGGGCGACACGCAATTGGCGCGCTGTTCGGCCAGCTGGATGGCCATCGGTGCGCTTCAGGATGATCTGGATTGGGAAATTTGAGGTATGTCCGCTACGGGGGACAAAGCTACCGTTCGCTGCACATGTGTAAATGGCTGCTTTTACGAACAGTGCCTGGTCCATATA
>CALDZS010000083.1 GCA_937944065.1 uncultured Amylibacter sp.
GTAGAACTGCATCCGTTTCTGAACGAGCGGTTCATCTTAGATTTGCCCGAAGATACCGACGAACTGTGATTTCAAGCACTGCACCCACGTAAAAATCCTGCCACCATTTGTTGATTGATTTATTGTTTAATCGGAAGGACAGAGAAATGGCAGATACCCATGAATTCTGGAGCCACGGCGTCACTGTTGTGCCTCAACAAACACCACATTTGACAGGGCATGATAATGGCCTGTTCATGATGCCGCTTAGCTGGGGCACCGTTGTGCGCCAGAATGGCGGCACAACCAACTGGTTTCACATCCCGATCTCAACACCAGTAATCGTTGACGATTGGACACCATATGCCCAACATGCTTATGTTAAAATTCGTCTTGCGCCTGACGCACATATTGATGTGCTGACAGTACGCGAAACCACGACATTGGGGTCCTCTAGAACGATCTCACATCACGACCTATTTGGTCATCAACGTGAATTTGACAACGGTTATAAGCAGTTAATCAACCAGAAAGTTTCTGGTCCTTTGTGCATCAGCTTTTCCGCCAGATTTGAGGGCAATGGCCCAGCGGAAGATCGTGACATACTGTTTGCTGGCGCAGGCGTTGCATTCGAGGAAAAGCGGTAAGGTTTGGATAAACTATAACTCTTCATCTTAGAAACGTGCGGGCTGTTCTATCGAACAACCCCCCAAACTATGTCAGATATTTTTTGAAATGTGCCAACGTCCGATCCCATGACAGGTTCGCCATTTCTTCATCATAACGCGGGGTGCTGTCATTGTGGAACCCGTGGTTGGCCCCTTCATAGATATGCGCCTCGTAATTTTTCCCGTTGGCTTTCAACGCGGCCTCGTATTCCGGCCAGCCTGCATTTACACGTTTGTCCAACTCGCCGTAGTGCAACAATAAAGGCGCTTTGATTTTTGGCACGTCTTCGGTCGCGGCTTGGCGGCCATAATATGGCACAGACGCGCCCAATTCAGGATAGGCCACCGCCGCGGCGTTTGCCACGCCACCGCCATAACAAAACCCTGTGATACCAACTTTGCCTGTGGACCCTTCGTGACCCATCATAAATTCGACAGCTGCGAAAAAGTCATTCATCAGTTTTTGTTTGTCCACGGTGCGCTGCAACTCCTTGCCCTCGACATCATTTCCCGGGTAGCCGCCAACAGAGGTCAACCCATCTGGTGCGATCGCCATAAATCCAGCCTTGGCCAAACGGCGCGCCACGTCCTCGATGTACGGGTTAAGCCCGCGGTTTTCGTGGACAACCACAACCGCTGGTAACTTTCCCTCTTCGCCTGATGGGCGCACGAGATATCCGCGCACTTCGCCATGGCCGTTCGGCGATGGATACATGATATATTCGGGTGTGATATCGGGATCATTGAACGAGACTTGCTCGGCCAACGCATAGTCGGGCGACATCATCCCAAGAATTGTCGTGGCGGTGATGCCCGCCACAGTAAACTTTGCCGCACCATCAAGAAATTGGCGCTTGGTGATCATGCCATGGGCGTAAAAATCGTAAAGCTCTAGCAGTTTAGGGTCAAAATCTTTGGCAGTTAGTCTGGTCATAACAGTCTACTTGCTGGGGGTGCTTTGAATGAACTTGATCTATTACGATAAAGTATAGAGGCAAGTTTGGTTTTAACGCGAATAGTTTTTACTGCTAATCTTGCCGCCCGCCCGAAGAGGCTTAATCACTGCCCCCTTCCCAAAACCAAACTTTCCCTATATACGCCCCCCATCTGGAACGCAGCACCATGACCCTTGTGCGCGCAAAATGGAAAATCGGGTCGGTGGCAATGGGGCCACCATTTTATCGGGAGACCTCGGAACGCCGAGGAGTGCTCCTAGAATTAGGAAACGTAATGTTTAAAGAAGTTAAAAAATCCATCAAGTGGGGCGAAGAAACGCTGACACTTGAAACAGGTAAAGTTGCCCGTCAGGCAGACAGCACTGTAATCGCTACATACGGCGAAACATCTGTTTTGGCCGCGGTGTGCTTTGAAAAGTCAGAAAAACCAGGACAGTCGTTCTTTCCTCTGACTGTAAACTACCAAGAAAAATACTATGCTGCGGGTAAAATCCCAGGCGGTTTCTTCAAACGCGAAGCGCGTCCAACGGAAAAAGAAACGCTAACAGCGCGCCTTATCGACCGTCCGATCCGCCCACTGTTTGTACCAGGCTTCAAACACGAAGTTCAGGTGACACTAACTGTTCTATCACATGACCTTGTGAATGACCCAGACATGATCGCCATGATCGCGGCCTCTGCGGCACTGACATTGTCAGGTGCGCCGTTCATGGGCCCGATCGCTAACTGTCGTGTTGGGTATGAAGAAGGACAATATGTTCTGAACCCAACATGCGACGACATGCACAATCTGAAAAATAACCCTGATCAACGTCTTGATCTGGTTGTTGCCGGCACAAAAGACGCCGTAATGATGGTTGAATCAGAAGCATACGAATTGAACGAAGATGAAATGCTGGGTGCGATTAACTTTGCACACGAGCAGATCCAACCTGTTATCGACCTGATCATTGATCTGGCCGAAGATGCTGCGAAAACACCGTTTGATTATCAGCCTGCTGATTATTCTGACCTGTACAAAGTTGTTAAGAAAGCTGGCGAAAAGTCTATCCGTGCGGCCTATGCCATCACAGATAAGCAAGAACGCACTGGTGCTTTGTCAGAAGCTAAAGCAGCCATCGTTGATGGTCTGTCAGAAGATCAACAAGCTGACGCAAACTTGGGCACATGCTTGAAAAAGCTTGAATCAGAAGTTGTTCGTGGCGACATCGTCAAAACGGGTAAACGCATTGACGGTCGTGATCTATCAACTGTTCGCTCTATCGTGTCTGAAACTGGCATCTTGCCACGGACACACGGTTCAGCTTTGTTCACACGCGGTGAAACGCAAGCGTTGGCCGTAACCACATTGGGTACTGGCGACGACGAGCAAATGATCGACAGCTTGGGTGGAATGTATAAGTCTAACTTCTTGTTGCACTATAACTTCCCTCCATACTCAGTTGGTGAATGTGGCCGTAACTTCGGCCCAGGCCGTCGTGAAATCGGTCACGGTAAATTGGCATGGCGCGCATTGCAGGCAGTTTTGCCGGCAGCAACCGAATTCCCATACACAATCCGCGTTGTTTCAGAAATCACGGAATCAAATGGCTCGTCTTCAATGGCATCCGTTTGTGGTGGTTCACTATCAATGATGGACGCTGGCGTTCCATTGCGCGCACCTGTTGCTGGTGTTGCCATGGGTTTGATCATGCAGGAAAACGGCGAATACGCTGTTCTGTCTGACATCCTAGGCGACGAAGATCACTTGGGCGACATGGACTTTAAAGTGGCAGGTACCGAAGCTGGTATCACGTCATTGCAAATGGACATCAAGGTTGCGGGCATCACGCCAGAGATTATGGAAAAAGCCATGGCGCAAGCCAAAGATGGCCGTTTGCATATCCTTGGTGAAATGGCGAATGCTTTGACCGAAGC
>CALDZS010000084.1 GCA_937944065.1 uncultured Amylibacter sp.
TAGGACATTAGGTTATCGTGCGACTAGCCCAGAGACAGCTTCATATGCCGATTAACGTCTTTGTACAGAAGGTACCGGAATGGCCCTGGGCCACCAGCATAACAAGCTTGAGGGCAGAACGCGCGTAGCCACATGTAGTCGCCTGCCTCGACCTCTACCCAGTCTTGGTTTAAACGATACACTGCTTTGCCTTCTAGAACATATAGACCGTGTTCCATGACATGGGTTTCACAAAATGGGATCACGGCACCTGGTAGAAAAGTAACAACGGTGACGTGCATATCGTGGCGTAAATCTGTTGGGTCTACGAACCGAGTTGTGGCCCACTTGCCATCTGTGTCTGGCATGACTGTTGGTGCCACATCGCGCTCATTTGTGACTATCGGGGTAGGGTGATCCAAACCATCCACGGCCTCGTACGCTTTGCGGATCCAGTGGAACCGCGTGACTGTGTCTGTGTTGTTTTTCAACGACCAATCAGCGCCCGCAGGCAGATACGCATACCCGCCTTCGGTCAATTCATGTGTTTTATTATCAATCGTCAGGCTAAAGCCTCCTTCGGTGACGAACAAAACTCCCTGCGCGTTGGGCTCCAGCTCTGGTCGATCACTGCCACCGCCTGGCTGAACCTCCATGATGTACTGCGAAAACGTTTCTGCAAAACCTGTTAGCGGACGGGCAATCACCCAAAGGCGGGTTTCTTCCCAGAAAGGTAGAAAGCTGGTAACAATGTCGCGCATCGTACCTTTGGGGATCACTGCGTAAGCATCTGTAAAGACCGCACGATCCGTCAGCAGTGTGGTCTGATCGGGGTGTCCACCCGTTGGTGAAAAGTATTTCGTGTCAGTCATTTTTAATCCTTTGGGTGTTAAAATGAAAATCGCGCTTTTAAGCCGCTAAGCCAAGCCCGCGTTTAGCGAAAGGAACATTCGTAAAAATTTGATAGTCGTAAAAAATAGGGCGTCCTATGACAGACGCCCTACAGAGTACCAAAGGGGGTAACGCCCTTTGATGATGCGTTAGAGCCTAGCCTAAATCTTCTGGAAGAACGAGGTTCAAGAAGATTGCGATGAACGCTGCTGGCAACAAACCAGAAGTCAGCAAGATTTTCGCAGTGTCGCCCAAGAATGCCATAGCATTCGGTACTTGTTGCAAACCAAGACCAACAGACAGTGACACGGCAAATATTACCATGTTACGGCTGTTCCAGTTGACGTCTGACAACATAGATGCACCAGCTGCTGCAACCATCCCGAACATCACAATAACGCCGCCGCCCAACACTTGGATTGGCACGGTGTTAATGATCGCGCCCACTTTTGGGATCAAACCACAGATGATCAAGAAGATTGCACCGATGGTTACAACGTGACGAGACATAACGCCTGTCATGGCAATCAGACCAACGTTTTGGCTGAAGGATGTGTTTGGCAAAGATCCAAATACACCAGCCAATGCTGAACCCAATCCATCTGCGAACGTTGCACCAGTTACTTCTGCGTCAGTTGCTTCGCGACCTGCGCCACCTTTGGTGATACCAGACACGTCGCCGACGGTTTCGATCGCAGAGATAAATGCCATCAAGCACATACCGATGATGATCGCCCAGTTCAGCTCGAACCCGAATTTGAACGGGCTAGGAAGCGCGAACCAGCCAGCGTTACCAACGCCACCGAAATTCACATCGCCCATCAGCCAGGCAACGATGTAACCAACGATCAAACCGATCAGAACGGCTGATACTGATAGCAAACCTTTGCCAAAAAATTTCAAACCTAGGGTCACAAAGATCACGATGCCAGCTTGGAACCAGTTAGAAACACCGCCCCATGTTGGTTTTGACATGTTAAAGTCACCAGCACCGCCAGCAGCATATTGAATGCCAACTTTAATAAGCGCCAAACCGATCATAAGAACGATCAAGCCTGTGACCAATGGTGGTAAAGCAAAACGGATCTTACCCACAAACAGGCCAAGGAAGGCATGGAACAGGCCACCGATGACAACCCCAGTCATCAATCCGGCGAGACCTGCGGTGCCCGCGCCAACCATGGCTGGGATCATCACAGGTAAAAACGCAAAGCTGGTACCCTGTACGATTGGCAAACGTGCGCCAACTGGGCCAAAACCGATGGTTTGGATCAAGGTTGCAACACCCGCAAACAGCATCGCCATTTGGATCAGGTAAACAATTGCGCCGATATCCATGCCTGGTGCACCAAAGCCAAAGCCTGCAACGCCTGCGATGATGATCGCTGGTGTTACGTTTGATACGAACATGGCCAAGACGTGCTGGATGCCCAGCGGAATTGCTTTGCTCATTGGTGGTGTGTAATTAGGATCGCGGAGCTGTTCCGGCGTTCCGATTGAAGTGTCTGACATTGTGGTTCCTCCCGTTAGATGTCGATATTCGCCGCTCTTGTTGGCGGCTTTGGTTTACGTTTGGTCAATGATCCAAGGATCATCAAACCAATGCGTTTCTAAATTCTCCCCCGAACCGATACGGTCAACGACCGCGAACAAACCCGGATCATGCAATGGGCACAAAACCCCGTGCCAAACATTGCGATGATAGTTTACGCCTTGTCCAGCCTGTGCTTCGAATACGACAGGTGTGGCAGGCACACCGTCGGCATCTTGGGCGACAAGAACCAGATAAGGGTTTTGATGCATCGGAATGAACGCTTGCGACCCATCGGGGTGACGCTCCATCATATCCAATGAATAGGGTAGGCTGCGCGCCTGCGCGTCGAAAATGCTGATGCCTGCGCGACCTTCTGTAAAATCAAGCTGTGCTTTGTCATGATGACGACCACACATTCCTTCGTTGATCATAACATCTGGGGTGCCCGCCACCTCCAACACATCCCCAAAAGGGGCGAATGCTGCTTGGGTCAGGGGGTGGATGGTTATGTCGCGGCTCATGGCAGCAAATCCATCAAGCGGAATTCGGCGATCCGTTCAACTTGCTTACAAGCTTCGGCGAATTCCGTTTCGCGGTCATTGTTGATGCGGGTGTTAAACGCAGCCAGGATGCTGGCTTTGTTATGATCACGCACGGCAATGATGAACGGGAACCCATGTTTGTCGACATATTGCGTGTTCAGTTCGGTGAACAGGGTCTTTTCCTCATCGGTCAGCGCATCCAATCCAGCGGCTGATTGCTCAGCCGTGCTTTCTGCAGTCAAGCGCTTGGCTGCTGCCAGCTTTCCCGCCAAGTCAGGGTGCGCTGTCAGTACCCCCAAACGTTGTTCCTCGCTGGAGGAACGGAAAATGCGGGCCAATGCATTGTGGATACCAACTGCAGTGTCATGCGCGGGGCCTAGTTCCAGATCATGCGCGCCTTCGGCAATCCATGGGGAATGTTCGAATATACTGCCATAGTTGGACACGAACGTATCGCGATCCATTTGGCTGGGGCGTTCAATGCGCGTATGTGGGTGTTTTGCCGTCCAGTGATCAGCAATCTGTTCACGTGTGGCGAACCAAACATCATCGTGACTTTCTGCATAATCCAAGAATTGGCGCAGCGCTTCGACCCGGCCTGGACGTCCCATCAGACGGCAATGCAGACCGATGGATAACATTTTTGCCTGACCTTCTGTACCTTCACGGTACAGCGCATCAAAACTGGCTTTTAGATAGTCATAGAATTGCGTACCTGTGTTGAACCCCTGCGGCGTGGCAAACCGCATGTCGTTGGCATCCAGCGTGTAAGGTACAATCAGCTGATCACGATCGTCGATTTCCATCCAATAGGGCAGATCATCGGCATAGCTGTCAGCAACATATGCCAGCGTTCCCGTTTCAGCGGCCAAACGAACCGTATTTTCAGAACAACGCCCAGTGTACCATCCGCGCGGTGCAGTGCCCGTCACCTCGGTATGAAGGCGGATTGCTTCGGCCATATCTGCGGCTTCGTCCTCAGGTGTGGCATCTTTATATTCGATCCATTTCAACCCGTGACTGGCGATTTCCCAGTTGGCATCTTGCATGGCGCGCACTTGCGAAGGCGACCGTGCTAGCGCTGTTGCAACGCCATAAACAGTGACTGGTACATCTTTAAGCAGTCTATGCAGACGCCAAAATCCCGCCCTGGCGCCATATTCGTAGATTGATTCCATGTTCCAATGGCGTTGGTCGGGCCAAGCCGCAGCACCTACAATCTCGGACAAAAATGCCTCTGATGCAGCATCACCGTGCAGGACGTTATTTTCGCCACCTTCTTCATAATTAACGACAATTTGGATCGCAATCTTCGCGCCACCCGGCCATTTAGGGTCAGGTGCTGACGCTGCATAACCATGCATATCGCGCGGGTAACGGTTCATTCTGGCTCTCCTACTTAACTATGTTGATATGCCATAGAATAGAAATTTGCTTTCAAAAAATTACGAAAAGACTATAGCAAAAGCTTGTCTTTCGAAAAAACTGACGTAAGCCCATCTTAGATACAGAAAAAGGAGAGCAGCGATGACAGGTTATTTGACGACACATGTTCTGGATACGGCACATGGATGCCCAGCCGAAGGGTTAGAAATTGAATTGTTTCGCATAGACGGCGACACACGAACATCGCTGCGAAAAACCGTCACCAATTCGGACGGACGGACCGACAGTCAAATCCTGCCAGCGGAAGAATTTGAATTGGGCACGTACGAGTTAGTCTTTTACTGCGGTGCGTATTTTGACCGCATCGGAACAAAGCCTGAAAGCCCGCGGTTTTTGGACGAAGTTCCTTTGCGTTTTGGCATGTCCGAAGCGGCACATTACCATGTACCTTTGTTGCTATCTCCGTTCAGCTATTCGACCTATCGCGGCAGTTAAGTTTGATCGGTCTGCTTGATTGCACGCGCTAACCGTTCTGCCATATGATCCATAAACAGGCGCGCCTTTGGATCTTGGTGGCGACGGTGTGTGTATAAACAGACCATTTGAACGGGCAGGGGTGGCGTGTCTTCGACCACCTGCACCAACGCACCAGATTTTAGATGATCTGCAATCTCGAACACGGGTTTCAGCGCGATACCTGCGCCTGACAGTGCCCAATCGGTCAAGACGTCGCCATCATCGGATTCCAACCGACCAGTTACGTTGAACCGTTCTGGCCCGCTTTTAGTTTGTAGTTCCCATTGAAATTCCGCGGCCCCCGGGAACCTAAGGTTCAAACAGTTGTGCTGGCCACGTTCAATTTCAGCACCCGATTTTGGGTGGCCATGCTCGGCGATATAGTCTGGGCTTGCACATAAAACCCGACGGCAATCCGCAATTTTTCGAACGCGCAGATTTGAATCCGCTGGCTGGCCAAGGAAAAAAGCAACATCCAGCCGTTCGGCAGTCAGGTCGATGTTGCGGTCACTTAGACGCAGTCGAATATCAATCAACGGATACTCTTTGGTGAAATCTGGTGTGTTGGGCGCGATTAACCGCCTGCCAACCCCCAATGGTGCTGCAATATGCAAAGTACCGCGCGGATTGTTGGTGACATCGCCAATTTCCGCCTCGGCTGAATCAACGGCCTCTAACACGCTGCATGCGCCGTCATAGAACAGCCGCCCTTGTTCTGTGGGGGTTAAACTGCGGGTGGTACGTTGGAACAGGCGGACGCCAAGGTGCGATTCCAATTGTGAAATTCGCGCAGATGCAACAGCGGGCGATATTCGTTGATCGCGCGCGGCGGCCGACATGCTGCCAAGCTCATAGATACGGACGAAAGTTTTTAGGTTTTCAAAATAGGACATTATTTGCTTTTATTTGACACTGCTTGCTGAATGCCAAATATAGCATGAAAATGAAAGCCGCGATAGAGTAGAGTAGCGCTAGAGGGAGAACCGCCATGTATGACTTAGCAATTTTCTGGGATTGGATCGCGTTTGCCGTCAGATGGTTGCATGTCATCACGGCGATGGCGTGGATTGGCGCATCATTCTATTTCATAGCGCTCGATTTGATGTTGAAACCTAACGATAACTTACCAGATGGTGCGTCTGGCGAAGAATGGGAGGTCCACGGCGGCGGTTTTTATCACACAATCAAATACATGGTGGCACCCGCCCAAATGCCAGAACATCTGACATGGCACAAATGGCAGAGCTATTCGACCTGGCTGTCGGGGGCGGCATTGTTGATGATAATCTACTGGGTGGGAGGCGAGTTGTACCTGCTTGATCCTGCCAAAGCAGACCTTGCCTTGTGGCAGGGTATTCTGATCTCTGCCGGCTCGCTTACTATTGGTTGGATTGCCTATGACGCGATGTGCAAATCCAAATTGGCCGACACGCCGACGTTCCTGATGTTGCTGCTGTTTGTTATTTTGGTGGCTATGTCTTGGGGGTATAACCAGATATTCACAGGTCGCGCCGCAATGCTGCATCTTGGGGCGTTCACAGCCACCATCATGACGGCAAACGTGTTTTTCCAAATCATGCCGAACCAACGGATTGTGGTCGAGGATTTGAAGCAAGGTCGTACGCCTGACGCGAAATACGGAAAGATCGCAAAGGTACGCTCTACTCATAATAACTATCTTACATTGCCAGTCGTGTTCTTGATGCTATCGAACCATTATCCGCTTGCGTTCGCCACCCAATACAGTTGGATCATTGCCTCGTTAATTTTCTTAACCGGTGTAACAATTCGTCATTATTTCAATACGATGCACCGCACAGGTAAGGGGCCAAACTGGACTTGGGGCGCTACGATTTTCTTGATGTTGATCATTGCCTGGCTGTCAACTGCGTCTAGCTGGGACGGGGATTTTGACGCCGCCGAAGCACAACCTCTGACGGCTACGCAACAGCGGTT
>CALDZS010000085.1 GCA_937944065.1 uncultured Amylibacter sp.
GGTTATGTTTTCTTCCCCATCTTCTGTGATCACCACAATATCATGCTCGCGATACCCACCAGCGGCTGCATCGCCTTCTGGCAATGTCAGCATCGGTTCCATCGATACCACCATGCCGGGTTCCAACACTGTGTCGATATCTTCGCGCAATTCCAATCCAGCCTCGCGGCCATAATAGTGAGACAGTATGCCGAACGAGTGGCCGTAACCGAAGGAACGGTATTGCAGCAGGTTGTGATCCCTGAACAAGGCGTTAATCTCGGCGGTGATGCCCGAACAGGTAGCGCCAGATTTAATCAGAGATAGACCTAGTTCATGGGCTTCGACATTCGCATCCCAGATACGCAATTGCGCCTGATTGGCTTCGCCTACGAACAATGTACGTTCTAATGCTGTGTAATAACCGTTGATCATCGGAAAAGTGTTCAGCGAAAGAATGTCACCTTGTTCTAATCGTCGTGTCGTCACTGGGTTATGCGCGCCATCGGTGTTAATCCCCGATTGGAACCAAACCCAGCTGTCGCGGATCTCGCTGTCTGGAAAGCTTTCGGCAATCGCCAGTTCCATTGCATCGCGCCCCGCCATCGCCACGTCGATTTCACGCGTACCGATTTTAATCGCATCGCGAATGGCAAAACCACCAATGTCGGCTATGCGTGCGCCATGTTTGATCATCTCAATCTCGGCAGGTGATTTGATCATGCGTTGACGCATTGCCATTGGTGCAATGTCGACCACACGGGACGGTGCCATCACGCTATCCATTTCATCGCAACGCGCCAATGTCAGGTGATCGCCTTCGATCCCAAGCGCCAAACCCGTGCCTGTAAGGTGTTTTACCGTTTGCCAGTAGTTGTCACGCTGCCAGTCAGAAAACACGATGTTTTCGCACGCAGATCGACGCGCGGGCTGACCCGCGTCAATGCCAGCTGATACAGTCGTCGCGGATGTTGGTGTCACCACACAAGCATATGGACGACCAAACGAGCAGTAGAGGAAACCAGAATAGTAGGCGACGCAGTGCATGGATGTCAGAACCACTGCATCCAAACCTTCAGCCGCCATAATTTTGCGTAATCCTGCTAGACGCGCGTCATATTCGGACTGCGCAAATGGCAGCGGTGCTTTGTCCCCATTGTAAAACCGATAATTGCGCGCGCGCGTGTTGAGAGTGTGTTCCATCAAAGAACCTCCTAAGTGAATAGGGGGCGAACCGTGCACCCCTAAAAGAGATGTCCGGGCGTTCAGGACAATATGATGAAGTAAGGCGACGCCATCGCCTTGTGCACATCATAGCAAATTAGGCGCGTATTGCTGGTTTAAAACCGACCCAACATTGTCGAAAACGGGCGTTAGGTGCGTTTCCTGCGATGCGCTTGGCGCACATGGCGCAATGCATCGGTTAATAATGCAGTCATTAGACCGAACATCAAAAATCCGTTCGCCCCTATCATCCCCGCCAAAAGCCGGTACTCTTTGGGAATTGTCAGATCACCTAGACCCAGTGTTGTATAGGCAACTAGCGCGTAATAAACTGCCTCTTCCAAGGTGGCAAAGATTGCCATGGCTTTGAACAGCAGCGCCCAAATCCAAACGCCAAGGGTCATGATCAGCATCGCGGCCAATACGGATATTAGAATGACCAATAAGGATTTCGGTGGCACGGGTTGTTTGGCTAACCATGGTTCATGCCGTTCCAATGCCTCGCTGAGTGCCCACCAAATCAACGAGCCGCAGATCAGCGAAACAAGTGTGATTAACCCACCAAGAAGAAGTTGAGATAGCATATGGCATTCTGCCCCGTTTATTGTGTCGAAATCAACGGGTAAAGATTGTCGGAAACCAATCTTCGCGCAGCTTTTGCCCCGCGACCATATCATGACCGGGAAACGGGGGTGATGTGGGACCAGCGCGTTCGACATACCGTGCATCGTCACCGATAAGGCGCAATGAAAAGGCGCGCCTGCGTGTTGTGCTGTCATTGCCGCGGGCACCGTGCAGGGTGCGATAATCAAACGCGACGGCATCGCCAGGTTCCATTGCAAATTCCACAATTGTCATGCCCTCTGCGTCTGGATCAGGCACAGGCAGGTATTCATCGCTCGCAGGATAGAAATCGGTTTCAGCCAGCCATCGGGTCGGCAGAACCTCTTTGTCCCATCGGTGTGATCCTGCAACGCAGCGCAGGCTTGCCGTGGTAACTGCGTCCATCGGTGACCAAAAACTAACAGTCTGGCGACCTTGGACAAAATAATAGGGGCTGTCTTGATGCCATGGCGTGGGCTTGCTGGTGCCAGGTTCCTTAACCAGTACGTGGTCGTGAAACAGTTGCACGCCGTTCGAGCCCATCAAATCCGCTGCAACCGCGCCCGCGTCACTGTTTTTGATTACCTGCTCGAACTCTGAAATCCGCGACCAATTGCAGTAATCATCAAAAAAACGCCCAGCCTCGCCGTCTTTTAGGTTTTCGGCAGCGTAGGGACCGGGTTCAGACATGTTACGCGCAATCCCGGCACGCAGGGTATCTACGTGATCTGCGAACAGCCCCTTGATCAAAACCACGCCATCACGCTGATAGGTTTCGATGTCTTGCGAAGTCAGTAATGGATGCGTCATGTCATTACCCCCAGCGGATCAGGCCAATGACGGCCGAAGTTGCATAAAAGAACTGTAGTGCAAAAAACGCCCAGCGCCTGTCTAGATACCCCCAGCCGGCAAACAAGATCGCAGAGATCAACAACAGCGAGAAACCAAGGATTTCATTGCCTGTGTTGGATGCAATTAGCAACGCATAGGCCATGGCCAAAACCGACCCCGAAATTTCGAAAACGCTGATCAATCTGTTTTTGGTCATCTGTGTGCCTCTGATTAGTCTGGTACGTTATCAATGCCTGATCCGCCCCACGGGTGGCAACTTAAAACACGCTTACCAGCCAACAATGTGCCCTTGATCGCCCCATGTTTTTGCAACGCTTCCAATGCATAGGCAGAACATGTGGGGTGATACCGACACGATCTGCCGACAAGTGGGCTGAACACCAAACGATAAGCGCGCACGGGCAGGGCGATGATGTGGGCAAGGGGGGTCATTCATGCACCCGTTTTATCGCATAGCGCAGATCGCTTTGCAGGTCTTTGAAATCGCGGGTGGCGGTAACTTGGGCTTTGCCGATTAAGACGTAATCCCAGCCAGGGCGCGCCTGATCTGTTAAAACCAACCGCGCCACTTCGCGCAGGCGACGTTTGGCACGGTTGCGCGCAACGGCGTTGCCGACTTTTTTGGAACAGGTGAAACCGACGCGGATTGTGGGATCATCATCCTCGCGATCACGGGCTTGTAACACCAATCCCTTGGTGGACCGCCATTTGGCGCGTGCGCAGGCCAAAAAGTCGGCCCGCTTTTTCAAATGTTCCAGACAAACGGAAACCGCCGGGGGCGTGTCACCTAGGTGGGCCTCCGGCGGTTTCATATTACTATACCTAAAGTCTCTGTCTTATGCAGACAGGCTTTTGCGTCCTTGATTGCGACGACGGTTCAAAATCTTGCGGCCATTCTTAGTAGCCATGCGAGAGCGGAATCCGTGGCGACGCTTGCGAACAAGGTTGCTGGGTTGATAAGTGCGTTTCATGTCGATCTCCTGATCGTCGGGCGTCAAACCTGATAGATTCGATGCTTATAGTGTTCGAGATTTGGTCTTTAAGCCGCTGAGAGAATGAAGTCAATTCGCATTGGTAGGAAAATCTTGCAATATTTCAGACCGGCCTTCTGCAAATGTTACGGTTTTCGGCAAATGCGCTGAAATTCAGCAATCAAAGTCACAAAATTGCTAACAGCATATCAAGCCGCCGTGATCACACTAGCGCTTTAGGCCTCAATCAGTCAGAAAACAAGCAACAGATGCTTAGGGGAAGGCCCATGGATATTATGCAAGACAAACCACAAAAGTCGATTTTGAAACGGTCTTTACCGTTAGGAATCATAGCGTTAGTTGCCATCACAGGCGCGTTTTTCCTAAGAGACGTGTTCAGTTTTGAGGCGCTTCGCGACAATCGCGAAGCTTTGTTGGCCTGGCGTGACAATAATATCGTCATTGCGTCATTGGTGTTTATCGGGGTTTATATCTGCGTCACTGCTTTTTCCCTGCCCGGTGCGTTGGTCATGACCCTGACGGGCGGGTTTCTGTTCGGTATCTTTCCGGGAGCTTTGTATAATGTATTGGGCGCCTCCATCGGTGCCACATTGATCTTTTTAGCAGCGAAAACCAGCCTTGGAGACATGTTGCGCGCGAAATTGCATTCCGACAACAAGGAAAGCGTGTTGGAAAAGATGGAAAAGGAAATTCAGTCGAATGAAATTAGCTATCTGTTCTTGACGCGCCTTGTTCCCGCCATTCCGTTTTTCGTGGCCAACCTTGCGCCTGCATTCCTTGGTGTCAGCCTGCGAAACTTTGTGCTGACCACATTCTTTGGCATCATCCCAGGATCGCTGGTTTACACGTCGGTGGGTGCTGGCCTTGGCGATGTATTCGCTGCGGGCGAGGTGCCAAATCTGGGTATTATATTCGAGCCGCAAATCCTTGGCCCAATCATCGGCCTGTGTGTTCTAGCCGCCTTTCCAATCATCCTATCAAAATTCAAGAAACGGACATCGTAATGAAGCGTATTAAAACAGATCTATGTGTAATTGGCGGCGGCTCTGGTGGCCTATCTGTGGCGGCTGGTGCTGTTCAAATGGGCGCAGACGTTGTCTTGCTTGAAGGCCATAAAATGGGCGGCGATTGCTTGAACTATGGGTGTGTCCCGTCCAAGGCGCTGATTGCGTCTGCCAAGCATGCACATGCCATGACAACGGGTGAACGGTTTGGGGTTAAACCCGTGAAGCCGACCGTTGATTATGCCAAGGCCAAGGGGCACGTGGCTGCGGTCATCAAGGGGATCGAACCGCATGATAGTGTCGAGCGGTTCGAAGGTTTGGGGGTTAAAGTCATCACCGAGTTTGGTGAATTTGTGTCCCCAACGGAAGTCCAAGCTGGTGACACCATTATCGAGGCACGCCGTTTCGTGATTTCCACCGGTTCAGCCCCGTTCGTCCCGCCGATCCCAGGCTTGGACAAAGTGCCGTATTTTACGAACGAGAACATCTTTGATCTGATGGAACAGCCAAAGCATTTATTGGTCGTCGGCGGCGGTCCAATCGGTCTGGAACTGGCTCAGGCACATGTACGCCTAGGATCAAAGGTCACTGTAATCGAAGGGTTCAAAGCGTTGGGGCGCGACGATCCTGAAATGGCCGCGATTGCACTAAAGCGCCTGCGCGCGGAAGGGGTCGAAATTGTCGAGGATGCGTTGGCGTCCAAAATTACGGGCAAAGAGGGTGCAATCAGTATCGAAACCAAAGATGGGCCAACTTATAAAGGCACGCATTTGTTAATGGCAGTGGGGCGCAAACCCAATGTGGAGAAACTGAATCTAGAGGCAGCGAATATCGAACCCACTAAAGGCGGCATCAAAGTTGACGCCTCGATGAAAACCACCAACCGCAAGGTTTATGCCATTGGTGACGTGGCTGCTGGTCTGCAATTCACCCATGTCGCGGGCTATCATGCTGGCGTGATCATCAAATCCGCACTGTTCGGTCTGCCGTCAAAAGCAAAGAATGACCACATTCCATGGGCGACCTATATCGACCCAGAGATGGCGCAGGTCGGACTTACAGAAGCGCAAGCAAAGGAAAAGCATGGTGACAAGCTGACTGTTGTTCGGTTTGAATATGCCGAAAATGACCGCGCCCGTGCGCAGCTGGAAACGGATGGTTTGATCAAGGTGATGGTCGTCAAGGGGCGCCCCATCGGTGCATCAATTGTTGGCGCGCAAGCAGGCGAGCTGATCCAAACCTGGGCGCTGGCCTTGGCAAACAAAATGAAAATGTCGCAGATCGCGGCGATGGTCGCACCCTATCCAACGTTGGGCGAGGTGAATAAACGCGCCGCAGGTGCCTATTTCACGCCCAGCCTATTTGACAACCCCAAGCTAAAGAAATTTGTGCGCTTTGTACAACGTTTCTAGACAGGACAGAGCCCGCGCCATATAGGTAAGCATATGTTTTTAAAATCTCTTTCAGGCCGTTTTTTTCTGCTGACGATCATCGTCATCATGCTGGCCGAGGTTTTGATTTTCGTGCCCTCTGTGGCGCGGTTTCGCTATGATTATCTTTCAGAACGTCTGGAACGGGCACAAATTGCATCGCTGGCTTTGTTGGCGACGCCCAACGATATGGTTGACCCCGCGCTAGAGGTTGAGTTGTTGGAAAATGCAGACGTGCGCAATGTGGTTCTGCGTCGTGACAGTTTTCGCGAATTGGTGCTGTCCAGCCAGATGCTGGCCCCGATCGATTACGCGGTCGATTTGCGCGACAATGGCGCATGGCGGTTGATCTCTGATGCATTCGAGGTTTTGTGGAACGGTTCAGATCGGATCGTCGCGGTGGTCGGTGCGCCCGTGAAAGGTGCCGGAGAGTTGATCGAGGTGTCGTTGATGGAACGCCCGCTACGAAACGCGATGATTGATTATGGGTGGAACATTTTGTGGTTGTCATTGGGTTTATCTGTCGCCACCGCGATCTTGTTGTTTGGCGCTGTGCGTAGTTTCGTGGTGTCGCCCATCAACCATGTGGTTCGACAAATCAAAAACTTTCAATCTGAACCTGAAAACGTGGATAATATTATTCAACCTGGCGCGGGCGTGACCGAACTCTTTGATGCAGAGGTGGCGTTGCAGTCAATGGAAACCGATCTGCAAACGTCGCTGAAAAACCGCGAGCGGTTGGCCGCCCTTGGCGGCGCTGTGTCCAAGATCAGCCATGATTTGCGAAACATTTTAACCGTCACGCAGTTGCTGGCGGACCGCATGGAAATGTCCAAGGATCCAATGGTGCAGAAAACGGCACCCAAACTGGTGAATTCACTATCCCGCGCGGTGAACCTGTGCGAGCGCACGTTGCAATATGGCAAAGCCTCAGAACCACCACCTGTATTGGTGCGCTTTGATCTGGCCGCTTTGGTCGAAGACGTGGTCGAGGGCGAACGGCTGGCCATAGACGCCACGACCGAGGTATCGATTGATTTCGACATCGGCACACCGCGCGAAATTGTTGCCGACCCCGATCAAATCCACCGCGTCATTTCAAACCTAGTACGCAATGCGCGTCAGGTTCTAACCGCCCGCAAGAAACCTGGTAAGGTTTTGGTAACCAATGGACAGACCGACGGTTTCTACACCATAACAGTCTCCGATGATGGTCCTGGCATGCCCGCCAAGGCGTTGGACAACCTGTTCACTGCATTCGAGGGAGGCGCGCGCGCTGGCGGATCAGGCCTTGGCCTCGCCATCAGCGCGGAATTGGTCAAAGGGCATGACGGTCTATTGGAATTGGCTAGCACAGGCTCCAACGGCACCAGTTTCCAAATATCTTTGCCGATGGTGGAGCCCACTGAACAGCTGGTATTGGACAATGTTTCACGTGAAACAGTCTAACAAAGAGTTAATTTTTTACGGCATCAGGGGTGTTGTAGATGGATGATCGGACCAAAAACGCAATCACGCAGACCTTGATCGAGCTTTCGCTGGATTTGTTTCCTGATGCTGCGTTCGTGGACAAATATGGTGGCCAGCTGATCCAAACCAACGCGGATGATCCTGATACCCAAGTCGGTGGTATCTTTGCCTATACCAATCATGTCACGCTAGAGCTGTCACAGGGCGCGCTTTTGGACGACCCTGATGGGGCGCTAGCGGGCAAAGGCAAGTTTCGCCGCCACATCAAGCTGAGCAGTCTATCAGAGGTCGAGAGTAAAGGCGTTCGTGAGATGTTGCAGGCAGCGAATGAGTTAAACGGCTGACAAAACTGAATACTTAGCAACCCCCCTGCCAACCAAAGTATCCAAACACCCTAATGTCAGAAACCACCGCGCCCAGACGTGCCTGTTGGGGTTTTGTTCATTGCCAGGGTCAGCTGGTGGAATGCAGAAGAACATCCGTGTTTCCCTAAAGCAGACCCACCTACATAATCATGAAATAAATATTATCAATGCTGCTCGACGAATCGTATGAGATACAAAAGCAGTTTTATGCAGGGGTATTTGGGTACCATCCCAAAATATTGAGAGTTCACGTCAAAGTTGAATCCAGGGGATAATTGTGGTATTTATTAACCAATTCATCAGTCTATGAGCAGCTTTTTCGCTAATTTGCGCATGCCTCATTTACGCCTAATTCTAGCAGGACTATGGTTTTTTTAATGTTGGCGAAGTATTGCCTAGAGAACGATAACACATACAGAGAGAGGATTTTATGTCTGATAAAATTGAAATCACAGAAGAAGAAACGGACGTTTCTCGTCGCGCGCTGATGACACGTTTGGGTCTGGTTGCAGTAGGCTCGTTTGTTGCCCCTATGGCGCTGACGGTTAACGAAGCGCATGCAGGACGTAAGTCTAAGAATCGGAAACATAAGAAGTCTAAAAGCTCGAACAAGTCTAAGAAGTCAGGTAGCTCAAAGAGCTCTAAAAGCTCAGGTGGGTCAAAAAGCTCCAAGAGTTCAAAAAGTTCAGGCGGATCAAAAAGCTCTAAGAGTTCAAAAAGCTCAGGTGGGTCAAAATGTTCTTGCCCACCAGTTATTGTAGACTAAAAATTTGTCTAATCGAGTTTGACACGTGGTCTCGCGTTAGGATTTGATCGAACTATACAAATTTGATGCAGCACATGTATTTGT
>CALDZS010000086.1 GCA_937944065.1 uncultured Amylibacter sp.
CGTCAGACACCGGACGCATCAGTATCTTCGCAACCGAAGCCACTACTATTGGTGACGCCGCGACGATCACAACAGATGGCACAGAGATTGTTGCAGAGTTCATCGACACGTTAACGATCGGCAATGATCTGACCATGGCCAATGAAGTTGGAAACCTAACTGTTATTGCAGGATCAGACACAGCGATCGGCACAAACGCGGCGCTGTCCACAAACTTGGGTGACCTAAGTGTAACCGTTGGGGGAACTCTGACGGCTGACAATAACCTTTCTATAAGCTCTGATGTTGGCGATTTGGATCTAACGGTTACTGGCAATGCAGTACTTGGTGATATGGCATCGCTGACCAGCACAACAGGCAATCAATCTGTTGATCTTAATGGTGTGCTAACGGCTGGTGATCAATTGAACATCACGTCGCAAACAGGTCTGATTGATCTGGCAGTCGCATCTGATGCAAGCATCGGTGACGAGGGTCGCATCGTGACAAACAATGCAACGGCAGATGCGCTGAAAGTAACCATTGGCGGAGAGCTGAGCGTTGGTATTCAAACTGCGGCATTCTTGGAAGCGAATGAAACGGGTGCCAAAACGGTGCTGGATATTCAGTCCATTGCAAATGATGGCCCGATCGGTATTCGGACCAAACTGGCAGAACTGGATGCGACCGTTCGCGCTGGCGACATGCACTTTGACGAAGCAGACGGTCTGATCATTGACAATGCGACATCAGAGAACGGCAATGTCGATATTTATTCCAACGGTGAAACAATCGTGCGCAACATCGCGGCGATCGGCACTGGCGATAAAACAGTGGTAATTACTACGCAGGGTGATCTGTTGGCAGACAATGCCGCCATCGACGGCGCGTTGATTAAACTGTTCGCTTTGGATGGCAAGATGGCTGGCGAAACCACTGATAGCTTTACGGCTGATACAGTGGATGGTGCCGAGTTGTGGTTGGTTGCGAATAACCGTCTTGGTTATACTGAAACAGCGGGTGATCTGCGGGTTGCGCTTGCAAGCTCAACTTTGGATGATCTTGCGCTGACGATCGCAGCAGGCGGGGGTACCTTCGGTATCCTTGGTGCAGCACTAGATCTGACACTGACCTCGACAGGTGATCTGAACATTAACCTAATCGGCGATACAGAGATTGATCTCGCCGACGAGGTTGGTCTGAAATTGGTCGATACTGATCCGACAACTTATGGTCTGTATCAAGTTCCGTCACCACAGACCATGACGCTGACAGCGACCGATCTTGGTGCTTCAATCACAGTTGGTTTGGCGAATATTGGTCAAACAGCCAGCCTGTATGCTGACGAGATTGATGCAAATCTTTATGATGTGACACCTGACGACAATCTGACACTGAACATCGCTGATGCAAACCTAGACTTTGCAGAAGATGTAACAGTTGACGTGATCGGTGATGGTCAACGTGTGGTTCTGCTGGACCCATTCGCTTCTGTTAAACCGCTAGAGACAGCACGGTTGCTGACGCCACTAGGCGAACAAGCAAGCGACGCCACTTCTGACGGTGTTGTGACACTTGCCTTTGGTCGTATTGGCCAGGGTTCGGTGACAACCACAGGACCACAGTTGATTGCTCAGGATGTTGTGCTGAAAGGTGACACTTGGTTCCGTCAACGCTCGTTCGACCTGCTGGCAGGTGTGGATTACACTGACCTAAGCGTGATCGCGGATGCGCAAGCATTGGCACTAGAACAGCAACCAAACGGTGACCTTGTACAGGGTAAAATTTCATTCGTGCTAACAGATGAAATCATACTGACAACAAAACATGTTCTGAACATCAACCGCTCAATTGGAGGTCTGGATCTGAACGGTGGCCAAGGTCTGCGTTACGAAGTTGGCGCAGAGGTCAAAGTCAAAGTTGTACCACTGTTGAAAGACCTACCAATATTCGGTGTGACGCAACCATTGTTCCAAGACTATTTCGGATTTGGTCTGGAAGAGGATGAAGGCGCGGTTAAACTTCCTACAATTGTTAGTATGCTGACTGAACAGTAATCAGCCTGACCCAACACAAAACGATAAAAGCCGACCCAAACATTCTAGGGTCGGCTTTTTTAGTGGGCCAACGCCAGTGAGTGATCATTGATAAGCTAACACCGCAAAGAATGTTGATTTGTGCGCAACATTGTGTTGCGCTGCAGGGACTGTAATTACTGGGGAGTTTTGCATTTGGATATTTTGATAAACATCGTTTTACCGTTATCGCTTGCCGTTATCATGTTAAGCTTGGGCATCGGATTGACGCCAGCAGACTTTCGGCGTGTTGCTGAACGTGGTTGGGTTTTTGCTGTCGGAGCCATATGCCAAATCGCCTTCATACCAATCGTCGCATATATCATCATCATAGCATTTGGTTTGAACGGTGTGATTGCGGCAGGGGTTATGCTGCTGGCATTCTGTCCAGGCGGCGTCACATCTAATGTGGTGTCTCGTCTGGCAAATGGCGACGTTGCCTTGTCAGTATCATTAACAGCGTTGGTCTCGCTTCTTTCAATTGTAACCGTTCCGTTGTTGGTGGGTTGGGCCGTTGTGCATTTTATGGGCGAAGATGCCCCAGAAGTGTCAGTGGCGTCGCTAGCAATTGCGATGTTCTTGATCACCACACTTCCCGTCACGATCGGCATGATCATTCGCTATTTTGCACCGGGTTTTGCTGATCGGATTGAACCCAAACTCTTGCTGCTATCTAGCATTCTGTTTGTGGTTATAATTATCGCAGCCATTGCATCCAACTGGGATCTCTTTCTGGAGAATTTCGCAACGCTTGGACCTGCCTTGGCAACGCTGAACCTTGTCACAATGATCGGAGGACTGCTTATCGCGGCGGCACTGGGCCTTACATGGGCCGAGCAAAAGACAATTTCAATCGAAGTGGGAATTCAAAACGGAACTTTGGGTATAACATTGGCGCCGATTATTGCGGGTGTTGCTGGGGGCATTCCGACAATTGGCCTGCCGTCTGCCGTCTACGGCGCTATTATGTATATGACCGCACTCCCGTTTGTTCTTTGGCTGAGGAGCCGCAAACGTGAAGACTGATGTTATAGTTGTAGGTGCGGGGCTGTCTGGTTTGGTTGCCGCAGCAGAGCTTGCTGATCGCGGTAAATCTGTGTGCATTGTCGATCAAGAAGGTCCGCAGAATTTGGGCGGTCAGGCCTTTTGGTCTCTTGGCGGGCTGTTCATGGTCGATACCCCAGAACAGCGGCGCATGGGCATCAGAGACAGCCACGCACTTGCGTTGAATGATTGGATGGGATCAGCCCAATTTGACCGGCCCGAAGACGCATATCCACGCAAATGGGCCAAGGCTTACTTGGATTTTGCATCTGGCGAGATGCGCCCATGGCTTTATGATATGGGGCTGCGATGGTTTCCAGTCGTTGGGTGGGCTGAACGCGGTGGTGGCTTTGCAAATGGCCACGGCAATTCTGTACCACGCTTTCACATCACATGGGGCACTGGTCCCGGTGTTTTGGAGCATTTCATACGTCGGTGTCATGCGCATGAAGATGCGGGCTTGATCACATTCAAGTACCGCCATCAAGTCGATCGAATAGAAATGCTAAACGGCGCCGCCAGAGGTGTAAGTGGATCAGTTTTGGCTAACGATGCCGCTGTTCAGGGTGCACAAACTTCACGCGAAATCATCGCTGACTTTAATTTCGATGCCTCATCCGTCATCGTGGCATCTGGCGGTATTGGCGGCAATTTCGAAATGATCCAGAAGGTCTGGCCTACAAAAAGGCTGGGCCGTGCGCCAAAGAAAATGTTGTCGGGTGTACCTGCGCATGTCGATGGACGCATGCTGGATATATCGACGAACGCGGGTGGCCATGTCATCAACAAAGATAGGTTATGGTTTTACACCGAGGGCGTGCAAAACTGGGACCCAATTTGGCCGCGCCATGGCATTCGTATACTCCCTGGCCCATCGTCCATGTGGTTCGACGCAAAGGGCAATCGGTTTGCGCCGCCAGCCATGCCAGGTTTTGACACGACCGGCACTTTCAAAGCAATTCTGGACACTGGTTATGACTACAGCTGGTTTGTATTGACCCAAAAAATCATTAAAAAAGAATTCGCGTTATCTGGATCAGAGCAAAACCCTGATCTTACATCCGCCAAATGGATCGAGGTGATCAAGCAGCGCATTCTATCTGGCAAGCGCGCCACAGGTCCCGTCGAGGCGTTCAAAGAACGTGGTGCGGATTTTGTCGTGGCAAATACGCTGGGTGAATTGGTCACCGGGATGAATGCGGTTTCCGGTGACGGCCTAATCGACGAAGCGCGTTTGCATGCCCAAATAGCGGCCAGAGATTTGCAGGTCGACAATCCTTTTACCAAAGACGCGCAGATGACTGCCATTCAAGCGGCGCGCCATTACCGAGGCGACAAACTTTTACGCACAGCCAAACCACACAAATTTCTAGACCCCGAAAACGGCCCCCTGATTGCTGTTCGACTGAACTTGATCACGCGCAAAACGTTGGGCGGATTGCAGACAAATTTAGACAGTCAGATGGTGGGCATCGATGGCAATCCCATTCCCAATCTGTTTGCTGTAGGAGAGGTCGCGGGTTTTGGCGGCGGCGGTTATCACGGCTATAACTCACTTGAAGGTACGTTTCTGGGAGGGTGTATTTTTTCTGGGCGGGCAGCAGGTCGAAGCAGTTTGATCGGTTAAGCTATACAGACTTACCGACTGTTGTGAGCTGTTTTCTCGTCACGGGTTCTGGGCTGGTGTTGTGTACCGATTTGGGTAAACTCCTACTACTACGATGCTGCTTGCGTGGCGCCAATACAACGCTGGAAACTGGATAGATGATGACTGCAATCTTGACGTTCGAAGAACTGAAATCCCAAGTGGCAAGTGGTTTGACTGATACCGTACTTGCGTG
>CALDZS010000087.1 GCA_937944065.1 uncultured Amylibacter sp.
GAACATCAATCCATGCGGACCAAAAACCGCCGACCATTGGTCCACACCCGTACCAACCCAAGCATAAGACAATAGGCCCCACGGAAAACCTGTGAAAATGAACGATCGTAGATATTCAGAAATGCACCAAAGCGCCACCAAAATCAGGTAATCTCGCCGCCCGCCTGTGCCGATCAGTTTGGTCAAACCAAATGGGATGGCCCAAAATAGTGCCGCTCCACCAGCCATAAAAGTCAGCCCAAATGGGGCAATCCAGCCGAATATTTCAGGCTCTACAAAGAACGGCTCTACTATCCAATGTAAGGTGACGGCGAAGTATCCCAACCCCGCCCACCAGCCAACGCCAAAGCTTGACCATAGGGTGTCGCGGTTAATCGCAATCCACACCAAAAACGGCGTGCATAAGAACGACAGATAGATCAGCGAAAACGGAACTTGGGTAAGCCCCAATAACGCGCCAAGGACAGCCAAACCAATACGTGCACCCCAAATGGAACCAGCGGGTTTGGCCATTTCAACCTGCCTTATGGTTTTGCACTGGACGGTGAAACACGCAGAGTTTTCAGTCGACGCGGATCAGCATCAACAACCTCGAATTCAAACCCAGACGGATGCGAAATTACTTCACCTCTTGCAGGGACGCGCCCAGTCATCATAAACGCCAACCCGCCGATCGTATCGATCTCTTCGTCATCCGTATCGCTAAGCAAATCAACCCCGATAACCTTTTCGAATTCTTCGAGAGATGCACGCGCTTGCACCAGATAAACACCCGGCTTTTCTTCTTCCCAGGACGCATCTTCAAGCGCGTCATGTTCATCAGCAATCTCGCCCACAACTTGTTCTACCAAATCTTCGATAGTGACCAAACCGTCAACGCCGCCATATTCATCAATGACCAACGCCATGTGCAATCGATCTGTCTGCATTTTTTGCAGCAAAACGCCCAGTGGCATCGAGGGGGGGGCGAATATCAAAGGGCGCACCAACGCATCAAGTTTAAACTTGGTTTTTTGTCCGTTGAACCCATGCTTCAACGCCACATCTTTTAGATGGATCATCCCGATTGGTTCGTCCAGCGTATCCGCATACACAGGCAGGCGCGAATGGCCGCTTTCGCGGAAGACGTCAATCAACTCTGGTAAGGTTAGATCGTTAGAAACCGATATAATATCTGCACGGGGCATCGCCACGTCAATCACACGCATTTTGTGCAGGTTACCCAATCCACCCGCAGGAATTTGGACCGTATCCTCGGCCTCGGTTAACGGGCCTGAAATATTAGGTTTGATTTTGCTAAACATCCGCCCAAAAAGGGACTTTGCTTTTGTTTCGTCATGCTGCGCGCCTGGCGCTGCACTCGAAGATCCGTCTATTGTGTCGCCCATGGCTCCTATCCAAAAATCACGCCGTAAATCAGTCTATTTCTTTATATGGGTCATCTACCCCCAAAGATGCAAGTATCTGCGTCTCTGTTCGTTCCATATCGGCGGCATCTGTGTCGTTTTGATGATCATATCCTATCAAATGCAGACATCCGTGTACCAAAAGATGGGTTATGTGATCATCAAATGATCGGCCAAGGGCCTCTGCCTCTGATCGACACGTTTCGTATCCTAAAGCGATATCGCCCACCATGTCGTCAAATCCGTCAGGATTTGGCAATTTACCAGCTGTCTTGGGCATCAGATCAAAAGCGGGCCACGACAAGACATTCGTCGCACGATCTTTATCTCGAAAATCGCGATTAAGCTTTCGCATTCCAGCATCGTCGGTTGCCAGTAAACTGATCTGCCAATCCGCTTTGGATATAGCGAACCGATCGTATACAGCAGTTAATGCAGTGTCGGCCAACCTCAAAATGTGAGCCTGCGTCCACGCACCCGCTTCGACACGCAGATCAATATAGTCAGTCATCGCGTTTGGAGTGCTTATCATATGCCATAATAATTTTCGACACCATCGGATGCCTGACCACATCTGCAGCCTTAAAGCGCGCGAAACCGATGCCGTCGACGTGGCGCAAAATTCGTTCCGCCTCGACCAGTCCCGATTTGGTCCCGCGCGGTAAATCAATCTGCGTCATATCACCTGTGATCGCCATACGCGATCCCTGCCCCAAACGCGTCAAGAACATTTTCATTTGCATTGTGGTGGCATTTTGCGCTTCGTCTAACACCACAAATGCATTTGAAAACGTCCGGCCACGCATGAACGCCAGCGGCGCAATTTCAATCTGTTTTTCTTCGATCAGTTTGGTCAACTGTTTTCCCGGCAAAAAATCTTGCAGAGCGTCGTATAGCGGCTGCATATAAGGGTCGACTTTTTCTTTCATGTCACCGGGTAAGAAACCCAGACGTTCGCCCGCCTCGACGGCAGGACGTGACAAGATGATTTTATCAACCAATCCGTCAATATACATCGACACAGCCACCGCGACAGCCAAATAGGTTTTACCAGTACCTGCAGGACCCAGACCAAAGACCAATTCTTTGTCGAATAACTCTTCGACAAACTTGCCTTGATTGAGCGTTCGGGGTTCAACTGTTTTCTTCCGCGTACGGATTTCCATCCCGCCGCCCTTGAACATTTCTATCTGATCACCGTCCAACAACTCAGCGTCCGAGGGCATTGGACGCGTACGCAAAATTCCATCAATATCCCCTGTGTTCAAAGGCTTACCTTCCTGCAACCTTTGGTACAAAATCTCTACAACCGCCTTCGCATACTCGTTAGAGCTGTGATCAGGGCTGGTGAATAACAGCTCGTTTCCGCGTCGGATGATTTGAACATCCAACGCATTCTCCACTTGTGCAAGATTTTGATCAAAAGGTCCGCATAGATCGATTAACAATCGATTATCAGGAAACTCCACAACAACATCGATATCCGAAGCTGGCTCGATGGGTTGGATTTGGATGTCTGAACTCAAAGAATACTCCGAAGATAGATTTTATTTATGGTGCAACAGGCAGAACAATCAAGCAAGCGAAAGTGAACGAAAAAGGCCGCGACGTTTCGGTCGCGGCCTGATCTATGATAATTTGTGATCTTTTAGATAGGATCAAAGATACCTTGTCCGGCTTTGAAATCACCAGTTGCGCTGTTTGGCAAGCCAACACCAGAGCAAACAGGTTTTCCGTCTGGACCTAGACGTGCAGACAAATATCCTTCTACACCGTCATCAATAATCCAGTGGTCACACCCGTGTGGGTCGACCCAAATGCCAGCCTTTAGCTGTTCAAGGTTCTTACTGTCAAAACCACGGTCGACAGTCTTATCTTGCTTGTCACCCCAGATATCGCCTTCACACCCGGTCAAGGCCACCGCTGCAAGTGCTGCAGTAAGTGTTAGTTTGATGTTCATAGCTTGCCTCCATAGTTGTCAGCGACACACTGGATTTCAACACGCCGGTTCTGTGACTTGCCTTCATCCGTAGAATTGTCCGCAACAGGTACACGTTCGCCATAGCTGCGTGTTTCAACAGACTGCGCACCAACACCTGCAGCAATATCCGCGACCGCGTTGGCACGACGTTGGCCCAAGTCCAAATTGTATTCATCGCTGCCGTCTGAATCGGTGTGACCAGAGATTAGATAGCTTGCTGATTGTTGTTCTCTGAAAAAGTCTTCAAGTTTGGCAAGACCATCGTCACTGATGACGGCAGAACCTGTATCAAACAAGTTATCACTGTTCTCAACCAGACACACGGAACCACGTTGACATACTGGGATGCCGTCACGTGTTACGTTTGGTGTCATATAACCTTCGACGCCATCGTCAAAAACCCAGTGTTCACAACCATCTGGGTCCACCCAGATTGTCGGAACGTATGTATTGGATTGCGCGCCTCGTGCGCTTACTGCTGATGGCAGTAGCACGCTGAGGACAGCGATCACCGCCACTTTGTTCACTTTTTTTATCACGTTGTAGCCCCTAGTAAGTAGAACAGTTACGACCTTGTAGCTTGGTAAGCCTAAGATTTCCAGTTTGAATTCAAAAATTATAACTTTTCTATATGCGTGGCTACTTTAGCGTCAGTTTCCTGATTTTAAACCCTTAAATTGAGTTTGATGAATTTTTTTTAGATTTATCCAATCTGTGCGGGCGGCTAGTCCCTTCTAGCCGTCGATGAAGCAAACAAAAAGTTCCTTAATCTTGATTAAAGCACATGAAAAGATAGCCTAAATTTAGATTAAAACTCTGCCCATCAAACCAGTATCGCGGCAAGCGAGTTACGATCAGATCGCGTCACCTTTACCTTGCAAATGGTACCAATTCTATCGACGGGCGCAGTCACGTGGACGGGAATCAAATATTCGGATCGACCAATCAATTGGCCGTCCAGTCGGCCTGTTTTTTCAAACAGCACAGGCAGCTCTTTGTCGATTAGGCCTGCTTGGAACTCTGCCTGATGTTTGGACAAAAGTGTTTGCAAACGTTGCAGTCGTTCCGATGCGATCTCGTCAGACACATGTCCATCTATCCCTGCGGCAGGCGTGCCTGGTCTGGGTGAATATTTGAACGAGTAAGCCTGTGCATAGCGGACTTGCTCACACATATCCAAGGTGGCCTGAAAATCTGCTTCGGTTTCACCAGGGAAGCCTACAATAAAATCACCGGACAGTGCTATGTCTGGGCGGACTGCACGGAACCTTTTTAGAATTTCGAAATAATCTTTGGCGGTATGCTTGCGGTTCATTGCTTTTAAAATGCGGTCAGAGCCGCTTTGAACGGGCAAATGCAAATACGGCATCAGCTTTTCGACGCTGCCATGCGCCTCGATCAATTCATCATCCATATCGTTAGGATGCGATGTGGTGAAACGGATGCGCAGCAAATCGTCTATTTTTGCTAGCTCTTTAATCAGTTTTGCCAAAGTGACATCACCACTGCGATAGGCGTTTACATTTTGCCCCAGCAAAGTGATTTCGCGCACGCCGCGTTCAACAAGATCTCGGGCCTCTGCCAACAGTTTGTCTGCATCACGTGATACTTCTGCACCGCGCGTATAAGGGACCACACAAAAGGCACAAAATTTGTCGCAGCCTTCTTGTACAGTTAGAAACGCGCTTGGCATGCGTTTCGCTTTTGGCGCTTGTGGTAAGTGATCAAATTTATCTTCTTCGGGGAATTCTGTGTCGATCAACGGAGAGCCACTTTTGACTCGCGCAGCCATATCTGGCAATCGGTGATAGGCCTGCGGCCCAACAACCAAATCGACCATGGGTTGGCGCGCAATAATCTCGGCACCCTCGGCCTGTGCGACACAGCCCGTCACACCGAT
>CALDZS010000088.1 GCA_937944065.1 uncultured Amylibacter sp.
ATCCGTGGCGACAGGCGGCGGCGTGGCCTATTGGGCGCATGTGGGCGGGTTCATTGCAGGTGTCGCGTTCGCACTGCCGTTCTGGCTAAATGAAGGCGGTAAAGGATTTTGGGTGCGTACAGACTACCACCCCCCCCACGAAGAAACGTTTGAGACCGAGCCGACCCGCGTCCCGACCGTTCGCAGGAGCAAGCGATGATACCGCAAAAACTAACTTGCCATTGTGGCGCAGTTGAACTGCAAGTGACCTTAAAGGGGAATTTGGAAGACACCGCACATCGTTGCAATTGCAGTTTTTGCCGTCGTCGCGGTGCACTGTCTGCACCCGTGGAATACCCAAAGGGGCTGAAGATTATCCGGGGCGCTGACAAGCTGACCCTGTATCAATTCAACACCAAAGCAGCGGAGCATTACTTTTGTTCAGTTTGTGGAAACTACACCCATCACCGCCGCAGATCTAACCCGAATGAATACGGCGTGAATGTCGGGGCGATAGAGGGTGTTGATCCATCAGAATTAGACAATCCCAGCTGGATGGACGGTGTAAACCATCCGTCAGATCGCAAGGGCTGATGTTACGCATTTTAATTCTGCTCGCGACGCTGGCCTCTAGCGCACACGCTGACATATTGGCCGACGCGCGAACCATATTGGACGCGCATCAGGGCAAAGTTCTGAAATGGGGTTATACGCCGACCATTGCGGTGATCCATGATGGTCAGTTTGATTTCGACTATTTGGACGATGTGTTAACAAACATTCGGCGCGAAACGAAATTGGACATCGTAACTGCAGCCGTCAAACGCGTGGACATCACTCAGTTAAAGTTTCCCTTCGTGGGCAATTCCAATTTTCGATTGCTGAGAGGCGCGCGGTCTGATCCAAGGGATCGCCTTGGCCGTCTGACACTTGGGCGCAATCCGCCCATCACTGCCGATTTGTTCATCTTCCATGTGCCTGTACTTGAAGGCAGTTATTTTAATCTGCTTTCGGTGCTCGCGAACGGCAAAGCCGGCTTGCCGCGTCAATACGCAGAAGGCGGTCATTGCTATTTCAGCATGGTGGGCAATAAGGGTCGCACACAGCAAGCGCGGGTCTTTATCGGCACTAATTTGACCAAAAAAGGTCAGCAAGATTGTATTTACGAAGAGGTGATGCAGACCATGGGTTTGGCAAATGACGCCGAAGGCAGTTCGCATTTCACTTTTGACGGTCAGGTGGGGTTCAGGGATCGTGCCAACGATTATCTGCTGCTGCGCGCGTTGTATGACCCGAGCATTGCCCATGGTGGTCCTGTTGCCAATGTGGTGACACTGTTTGATCGCTTGCGCGACGAATAGGTGTTAGGTTTCCAGCAGGTCCAGAACCTGTTTCGTGGGCAAAACCGTCGCGAATTCGCCATCCATATTGGCTAGCGTCACCGAATGGATTTCCGCACCCGTATGCGCCACCCCATCAGGGCCGGTTTCACCATACGCCCAGACACCATCAGAGACGTAAATCGCGTCATACCCAAGGTTGCCCGCCATCCGTGTTGTCGTCTCAACGCAGTGATTAGCAGTACCACCGCAGATAACGATGCGTGGGTTTCCAAGCGAGGTCAGATCGTCTGCCAAACTGGTTCCGATAAAGCTGGAATTCACTTTTTTGCGCAACGCGAGTTCCCCATCAATCGGGGCAACGAACGGCTGCACTGCATTACCGGGTGTGTCAGGCGCAAAGCCTGACCCAGGCTCTGTGCTATCATGGTGGATGTGGATCACAGGGCGACCCGTGGCGCGAAAGGTGCTAAGCAGCGCCGCGATATTTTGCTCTGCCTCTGGGCAAGACCTGTCAGCACCTGTGGCATCACGGTGGACAAACGCCATTTGCACATCGATCACCAGCAGAACAAAATCAGACATCAAGACACCAACGCATCACGGCCTTTTGTGCATGCAGACGATTTTCAGCCTCGTCAAACACAACTGATTGCGGGCCGTCCATCACTTCGGATGTAACCTCTTCTTCGCGGTGCGCAGGCAAGCAGTGCATGAACAAGGCTTGTTCACCGGCAGCCTCCATCAACTGTTGATTGGCCTGATACGGACGTAGCATATTGTGGCGACGTTCACGCGCGGATTGCTTGTCATGCATGGACAGCCACGTATCGGTAACAATCAAATCCGCACCTTGTACAGCCTCGGTCGCGTCCCTCGAGATTTCCACCTTTGCACCAGCTTTACGTGCCAAACCGATGAATTCAGCATCTGGTTCCAAACTCTGTGGCCCTGCAAATGTGAAATCAAACCCGAACTGCCCGGCTGCATGCAACAGGCTGGCGCAGACATTATTACCATCGCCCAGATAGACGACTTTTTTACCTTTGATAGGGCCTTTGTGTTCTTCGAATGTCATAATGTCAGCCATGATCTGACAAGGATGCGTGCGATCTGTCAGGCCGTTAATCACAGGTACAGACGCATATTCAGCCAGTTCCAACAGGATGCTTTCATCGAATGTGCGGATCATGATCATATCGACATAGCGCGACAGAACCCGTGCCGTATCTGCAATAGTCTCGCCATGACCCAGCTGCATTTCCGATCCAGACAGAACCATCGATTGGCCACCCATCTGACGCACGCCCATGTCGAATGAAACACGCGTCCGGGTCGAGGGTTTTTCAAATATCAACGCAACCATGCGACCTGCCAACGGCTGATCAGCATCAGGCGTCCCTTTCGGCAAGTCGCCGCGCGCGTCCTTCATGACCCGCGCTTGATCTATGATTGCTCGCAGGTCAGCAGTGTCCGTTTTATGGATATCGAGGAAATGGTTCATAATGCTGCTTTCAATTTGTGCGCGACATTGTCCAGACGCGAAAGCGCCTCGTCCAACTCGGCGATAGTGATATTCAATGCTGGCAACAGGCGCACAACATTGTCGCCCCCCGGCACCGACAGCAATTGTTCGTCATAGCCCGCTTTGACGACATCCGTATTCGTGACCTTGCATTTCAGCCCAATCATCATTCCCGTGCCCCGAACTGTTTCGAATATGTCAGGATGACTGGCAACCAGACCCTCAAGGCCTTGACGCAGGTGTCCTGCCTTTTGACTGACCTCTGACAGAAACTCCACGTTATCTACATGATCCATAACGACCGATCCAACAGCACACGCCATAGGGTTGCCGCCATAGGTCGAGCCATGTGACCCTGCCACCATGCCAGCAGCCGCTTTTTCGGTCGCCAAACATGCGCCTAAGGGAAAACCGCCACCGATGCCTTTGGCAATCGCCATAATATCAGGTGTGATACCCGACCATTCATGGGCAAACAGTTTACCTGTCCGACCAACACCACATTGGATTTCATCAAAAATCAACAAAATGCCATGCTCATCGCACAATGCGCGCAGCCCCTTCATAAATGCGTCCTCGATAGGAACAATGCCACCTTCGCCCATGATGGGTTCGATCAAGATCGCTGCTGTCGTATCAGTGATCGCCGCCGCGACAGTTTCGATCGTGTCGTAAGGTACGTGCACAAACCCAGGCATCAGCGGCCCAAAACCCTTGGTTAGTTTTTCTTGTCCAGCCGCCGAGATCATGGCCATGGTGCGCCCATGAAACGCGTTTTCGAATGTGATAACATCCACGCGGTCGGGCGCGCCAAGTTCATAGTGATACTTGCGTGCCATCTTGACCGCACATTCCATGCTTTCTGTGCCAGAGTTGGTAAAGAACACCGTATCTGCGAAGGTTGCCGAAACCAACTTGTCTGCCAGTTCTTGCTGTTTCGGGATGTGATACAAATTCGACGTGTGCCACAGTTGCCCTGCCTGCTCCGTCACTGCCGCGACAAGTGCGGGGTGCGCATGCCCAAGAACGTTCACAGCAATGCCACCGGCCATATCCAAGAATCGTCGACCATTCGCATCCACCAGCCAGCTACCTTCGCCTTTTACGAAAGTTAAGGGTGCGCGTGCATATGTCGGCAGTATAGTGGATATCACGAGGATTGCTCCTTTCAGCAATGCAAAAACACCGTTTGACGCAAACCGCGATGGCTGTCAATTCGGCAAGGGTTGGCAGGCGCGTTAGATCGCGCTAACAGCCAAGGTAATTACAGAAAGAATGCCGATGTCCCAGCATCCTTCATCCAACTCAGTTTTAGCCGCAGGTCTGACACTGGCCATGTGTGCCTTCGTGGCTGGCACGCTGGTCCTAGCAAAACTGTTGGGACAAGATACGCTAGGTCCAGCGCTGCACCCGTTTCAAATCAGCTTTGGACGATTTGCTTTTGCTTTTTTGATCCTTGTAGCCGCATACAACGTGTTGCGACCAACCATCACCGCACCTAATTGGCCCTTTCATATCGGCCGATCGGCGACTGGATGGCTGGGTGTCACGTTGATGTTCGCGTCCACATCTATGATCCCCTTGTCAGATGCATCGGCGATCAGCTTTCTAAACCCCGTTTTCTGCATGATCCTCGCTATCCCATTTTTGGGTGAACGCGTTGGGCGTTATCGTTGGTTCGCTGCTGCAATGGCCATTTTGGGCGCAGTTATCCTGTTACGCCCAAGCATGTCCTCGATCCAACTGGGCGGATTGGTGGCGCTTTGTGCCGCATTATTGCTAGGGATCGAACTGATCTTCATCAAGTTGATCTCGCGTGGTGAACCCCCGTTACAGATCCTGTTGATCAACAATGGGATTGGCCTTTGCCTTGCCAGTATCGCGGCATCCTTGGTCTGGGCGTCTCCAACCACATTGCAGTGGGCTGCACTTGCTGGCATCGGTGCCTTGATGGTTGGCGCACAGGCTTGTTTTATCAACGCGATGAAGCGTGCCGATGCAAGTTTCTTAGCGCCTATTACCTATGTTACGTTGGTGTTTGCGACCCTCTATGATTTCCTGTTGTTTGACCAACGCCCAGACGCGATTAGCTTAGTCGGTGGCGTCTGCATCATCAGTGGCGCACTTCTGTTAGCCTGGCGCGAAGGGCTGCAACGCAAATAATCCGCTCGGCGCTTGTATCCCCTTAACCAATCGCTATTATAGAGCAGTTGAATTTATCCAGAACCGCGCTAATTGCGCAGTCTGTGAACCACGGAGAGCGATAATGGCTTGGACAGATGACCGCGTAGAAGTTTTGAAAAAAATGTGGGGCGAAGGCAAGTCTGCCAGCCAGATTGCCAAAGAATTGGGCGGGGTTACCCGTAACGCAGTAATAGGCAAAGTCCATCGTTTGGGATTGTCCAACCGTGCGACCACGACAAAGACAGCAGCTAAGCCAAAAACGGCCAAGGCAAAGTCACCAGCAAAGCCCACAACAAAGGCCCCGCTAAAGGTCGCTGCAGAAACACCATTACCAACAAAAGCGCTGAGCATTCCACCGCGCAAACCGATCATCAAAGCTGGACAGCCTTTACCGCCACAGCCATCATTGAACGAGATAAGCGCAGAAGCACTTAGCAAAGCCGCAGAGGTCGTTAAAAAGGCCAAGAAGCTTCATTTGATGGAACTGACCGAGAAGACTTGCAAATGGCCAGTTGGCGATCCTGCAACGGATGATTTTTGGTTTTGTGGTCTAGGCACCGAAACTGGCAAACCCTATTGCGAGGCGCATAACGCGGTTGCGTTCCAGCCAATGTCAGCGCGTCGCGACCGTCGCGCACGTTGATCCATTGCAAATGGTTTTGGTTAGGCCCGCGGCATGATCAAATACACCCTTAAATGTGACCAAGGACACGAATTCGACAGCTGGTTTGGATCAGCTGCCGATTTCGATAAATTGTTGTCTACATCCATGATCACATGTTCAATCTGTGGCACATTGGGTGTCGAAAAGACCATCATGGCACCACAAGTCAGTACAGCGCGTAAGCAGTCCAAAGCCGGAGTTTTGTCAGCACCCGCATCGCCCGCCGAACAAGCACTGGCAGAAATGCGCAAGCAAGTCGAAGCCAACAGCGAAAACGTTGGGACCAACTTTGCCACCGAAGCGCGAAAAATTCATGATGGCGATGCCCCCGCACGAGCCATAATTGGCGAGGCAAAAATCGAAGAGGCGAAGGCCTTGGTCGAGGACGGTGTCGAGATTGTACCACTGCCTTGGGGTCGCAAGCGAACGAACTAGTCTGTGTCGTCGGTTTCCCTTGCTCTTTTCCATCCTGTTCGGTAGGCCAACTGGCAAAACAATATGACCAAAAAGGGCCTTACTTATGTCACGTGTGGTGATGAAATTCGGTGGAACATCTGTTGCTGACCTAGACCGGATCGCGAATGCGGCCAAGAAGGTTGAACAAGAAGTAGCAAACGGTCACGAAGTGGTTGTAATCGTATCAGCGATGTCTGGAAAAACCAACGAGTTGGTTGGCTGGGTGCGTGAAACATCTGATATGCATGACCGCGCAGAATATGATGCGATCGTCTCAAGCGGTGAAAACATCACGGCTGGACTGTTGGCGCAACGCCTGAAGGAAATGGGTATCAGCGCGCGCAGTTGGCAAGGCTGGCAAGTGCCAGTGCAAACGACAGGCGCGCACGAGGCTGCACGGATCGAAGGCATCCCATCAGACAATTTGGACGCCTCGTTTGCAAGCGGTCACAAAGTGGCTGTGGTTGCAGGATTTCAAGGCATCGGCCCTGACGGGCGCATCACCACACTAGGCCGCGGTGGTTCTGACACGACAGCGGTGGCCTTTGCCGCAGCGTTGGATGCGGTACGCTGTGATATCTACACCGACGTAGACGGGATTTATACAACCGACCCACGCATCGTTTCGACCGCGCGAAAAATTCGCAAAATTTCCTATGAAGAAATGTTGGAACTGGCATCATTGGGAGCTAAAGTTCTGCAAACACGATCAGTTGAACTGGCAATGCGCTATAAGGTGCCGTTGCGTGTTCTATCAAGCTTTGAAGACGATATATCAGAAACAGCAGGCACATTGGTCTGCGACGAGGAGGACACAATGGAAAGCAAAGTTGTACACGGGATCGCCTATTCAAAAGACGAAGCCAAAGTTACCCTAGTCTCTGTTGCCGACCGCCCAGGTATAGCTGCCGCGATCTTTGGCCCCTTGGCAGATGCAGGCGTCAATGTGGATATGATCGTTCAGAACATTTCCGAAGATGGCCGTACCGACATGACATTCTCTTGTCCCGTCGATCAAGTACCACACGCGCTCAAGGCAATGGACGAGGCGAAGATGGATTTGAACTTTGAGAAAATTGTCACAGATACCGAAGTTGCCAAAGTATCTATGGTTGGCGTCGGAATGCGCTCACACGCTGGGGTTGCAGCCAAGATGTTCAAAATTTTGGCCAACGAAGGCGTGAATATCCAGGTTATCACTACATCAGAGATCAAAGTTTCTGTGTTGGTTGATCGGAAATATATGGAACTTGCCGTCCGCGCGTTGCATGATGCGTTTGAACTGGAAACAGCGGCATAGTCCATTATGGCCATTTTGGCAGGGAATTCATCCCGAGACCTATTAAAGAAATTACGTGAAACTCTTGCTGGAGACGGCGATGGGCAGGAACGGCTGGACTATATTGTGGGCCTTGTCGCCGACAGTATGAATACATCAGTCTGTTCAATCTATTTGCGCCGTGATCGTGAAACGCTAGAGCTGTGCGCGACCGAAGGGCTAAAGCAAGAATCTGTGCACCAAACACGCCTACGGGTCGGCGAAGGTTTGGTTGGCAAAGTCGCCAAGAAGGCATCCCCGATCAATTCAGCCAATGCCCCCCAGGAAAAAGGGTTCCGTTACATGCCCGAGACTGGCGAGGAACTGTACACCAGTTTCTTGGCTGTTCCTATCCAGCGCTTGGGTGAAGTTTTGGGCGTTCTGGTCGTGCAAAACAAAGAATCACGCATTTTTTCCGAAGACGAAGTTTACGCCCTCGAAGTCGTTGCAATGATCTTGGCCGAAATGAAAGAGCTGGGCGCATTTGTAGGCGCTGGCGAGGCGATGACAGCCCCGCACAAGCGCCCGCATTCCTTTGAGGCAACCATCGCCCAAGAAGGTGCTGCACGGGGTGTTGCGTTGATGCATGACCCCCAGATCGTCGTGTCTAATCTGGTTGCCGATGATCCAGAGCAAGAAAAAGCACGCTTGGCCGAAGCTATGGATCAATTGCGGTTGAACGTGGACGAGTTGTTATCGAATAATTCCGTCGGAGGTAAAGATCAGACCGACGTGTTAGAAGCGTATCGCATGTTCGCTAATTCCAAAGGCTGGAACGGGCGATTAAACGCATCCATCGATCGTGGATTGACAGCAGAGGTTGCTGTCGAAAAGGAACAATCAAGCACGCGCGCGCGCATGGAACGATCCCCCGATCCATATTTGCGCGAACGGTTGCACGACTTTGACGATCTGTCGAACCGCTTGTTACGACTGCTGACGGGACAAGGACGCAAGGCGGATGATCCCGTGCCAGAGGGCGCCATCCTTGTGGCGCGTAATATCGGCCCAGCAGAGCTGTTAGAGTATGGCAAAAAACTACGCGGCATCGTTTTGGAAGAAGGTTCGGTCGGCTCTCATGCTGCGATCATCGCGCGGGCTTGGGCAATTCCGATGATGATCCATGTAGAACCGATCACCCGCGAAGCCCTAAACGGCGACGTAATTCTGATCGACGGTGATCAATCGAAGGTTCACTTGCGTCCCACTGACGAAGTGGCCAGCGCGTTTAACGACAAATTGGCAATGTTGGCCAAAGAACAAAACAAATATATCGCCATCCGCGGCGAAAAAGCGACCACCACAGATGGTGTGACCATTGGCATGCAAATGAATGCGGGCCTTTTGGTCGATCTACCAAGTCTAGAGAACTCAGGCGCCGAAGGTGTTGGATTATTCCGCACAGAGTTGCAGTTCTTGATGCGCAACGCCATGCCACGACGTGACGAATTGGCCGAGTTATATGGCCGCGTGATGAACGCTGCAGGCGACAAGCGTGTGACATTCAGAACCCTTGATATCGGGTCGGACAAAGTCCTGTCATATATGAAGAATATCAAAGAACCAAACCCAGCCATGGGGTGGCGCGCCATTCGGCTAGGGTTAGAAAAACCCGGTGTGATGAAGATGCAATTGCAGGCTTTGTTGCGTGGCGCCAATGGCCGTCCGATAAACATCATGTTCCCGTTCATCGCACAGTTTGACGAATTTCGGGATGCCAAAGCAATCTTGGATCAAGTTGTGGAAAATGAACGCCGCCTCGGTCATACGCTGCCGTCAGACCTGAAGGTCGGTGCGATGCTGGAAACACCCAGCCTTGCATTTGCACCTGATCAGTTTTTCGAAATGTGCGATTTCATCTCTATTGGTGGCAATGATTTGAAACAGTTTTTC
>CALDZS010000089.1 GCA_937944065.1 uncultured Amylibacter sp.
ATAGCCGTCGCGGGTAGCATGGTTAAAACCAAGCCAGTTGTTGCCAAATATGAATGCCTTACCTGTTTCAATTGGTTTCTCGGCTATTCAAAAAGTTTGCGAGCTGGGACCACGATAACATCGCCTTTGTACAACCGTTCACCGCTTTTGACACTGTTGGACGCACGTGGATTTAAATAGTTATAGCGGTAAATCCTTTCGACACCGTTTTTGTCGATGCGGCGTAGTTCAATTCGTTTTGGTGCTGCAAATTTTGTCAGACCACCAGCGATTGCAATAGCCTGAAGAATAGTTGTGCCAGGCTTGGCTTCTAGCGCCCCTGGATTGGCAACCTCGCCCATGGTAAATATGTCGATAGTGACAGGTTTCGCAGGCGCACGAGGTGCACGCGGTTGTGGTACAAAAACCTGTTCCACGGATACATATACATTGGGATCGTTCGCGTAATTTGGTGCTAGTCCAGCCGTCAGGGTTTGGCGAATTTGATCAATGGAGCGGCCTTTTGCCCTGAATACTCCAATTGTCGGAAAGCTAGCGCTCCCGTCTGGTAAAACCAAAACCGAACGATTCAAGGAGGTGTCTTCTAAAACTTCGATCTTTAGAACATCACCCGAACGAACTTTGTACGCTCCTTGTGCAAAAACGACAGAAGTCGTGAAAAAGGTGAATAGCAAGCATGTGAACAGACGGAACATTTTGATTTCCCCTATGATGGTATTTCATTATATCTTACGTAAAGTTATAGTAATTATTCTAGCATTCTTTGACATATGACAGTTAAAAAAATTATTTTCGAGTTGGAATTGTCGCACCTTCAGTTGGATAAAACTTGTAAATTGTCTATTTTAGGCCAGTTAGTCGATTGATTTCAGTCGTAATTTTGGAAAGATACGCTGGCGCGGCTTCACCCTCAATCAAAGCCACTGCTGATTTCAACTGTTCAAGCGCCTCTTTGTTTCTGTTCAAAGCGGCGTATGTCATCCCCAGATGGAACGCGATATCTGCGTTGTCGGGAAGACCTTTACGAGCGGCCTCCAGCGGTATTACTGCCTCTTCAAAATTGCCGAGGCGGTATGCGATCCAACCGTATGTATCTTGCGTAGGTGCTGCATCAGTATCTTTAAATCTGCGCGCAATTTTATAAGCTCGGTTCAGGCTTTCTTCGTCATCCCTGTGGGTGGTCAACAAGCTGGCAAGATTGTTTGCGATCACGATTGATGTGCTGTCGATTTTATACATATCTTCGTAGATGGCGATGGCGTTATCGAAATCTCTCTGCTCTTCCAAAATGCTGGCTTTGTACCATTTGAAGGTCAAAGAGTCTGGATAGAGCTCGATTGCTTCGTCGACTATTGTCGATGCTTTATCTGTATTACCCTGCGCTAGATGAGCTTTGTACATTTCCACAAACAGATTGAGTTGTTGGTTTCCAGAAGCACGCAGTTCATTTAATAGCGCGAGGGCGATGTCGGGTTGGCCGTCCAATACCAATACTTTGGCTTTGACAAACTTCCAAAACTCTAAATTTTCTCCAGACGCTTCGATGCCTTCGATATGGGCAAGTGCCAGATCAAACTTCTTGTTTCTGAGGTGGGATTGGATGATCGCCAACTCAACTTGGTTTTTGTTACCTTCTCCGCTGGCGGATAATTCCTGAAGAAAAGCAAGCAGCTCTTGCTCGCGGTTCTGCGCTGTGAGAATGCGGGTTGTCAGATTATTTGCCAATCCCTTTGCGTTGGGCGCGCCAGTTTTAGCAATTAAGTTAATCATTTCCGACGCACTTCCCCAGTCTTCTAGCAGGGCGTACACTTCGGTCAATGCGCTCAGTATTTCAACGTTCTTAGGATAAATTCGCAAGGAGTTTAGTAGCACTGATTCCGCTGGCCTGATGTTGCCATCTTCTCTTAATAGTCTGGCGTAACGCAAGGATTCTGCAGGCGCACTGTTCGAGGATTCTACGGCCAGTGACAGCATTTCTGACATTAAATCCCGATTTCCTTCTCGTTCATGTGCCCTAGCCATCAACGTCAATAAGCCAGCATTATTGGGATACTGACCAAGTGCTGCGCGTAGAGTTACGATTGCTGTGCGCGTATCATCGTCCTTTATCAGCCACTCAGTTTTGGCTTTGATTGCTTCAAGATGATTGGGATTTGATGAAAGTACTTCTTCGACCAATACTCTTGATCCGACGGGGTTGTTTTGCGCTTTTAACATTTGAGCCAGAGCAATTTTTATATTGTCGGTTTCTTCTGATGCAGGGGCATCTTTTAGAACTGCCTCTAGGTTGGTGATGGCTTCTTCCTGCGCGCCCATTTCATAATCAAGACTATAGCTAATAGATTTAAACAGAATTTGATGCTCTGGGTTTTCTTGGATAAGCGTTTCCAACTCTTGTTTTGCAGCGGCGGGACCTTTCGTCTCTGCTATAAAACGAACCAAGTCTACTTGGGCCGTGTGGGGCTGTTCGCTGACAGCTACCAATTTGCGAAGAAACGATTCAGCTTTGTCCGTTTCATCAATCGACATGTACCAACTTACCAAGCTGATTATTGGCTCTGGCTTGTTTGGGTTGCGATCAATCATCGCTTTTAGATGTTCTTCGACACCATCTCTATCGTCCAACTGCATTAGAACACCCAACCTAAGGGGTAATACATCTGTCGCATCTGGATTGGCTTCAAGTGCGGCGTCAATTGCAGCCAAGGATCTTGCCCAATCGCGCCGGCCAATTAAATCTCTTACAATTAATCTATGCGCACTTATCAACGTCGGATCAGCCGCTATTAGCTGTGTCGCACGGGTCGTCGCGGCCTGAGCAGCAGACGATCTTTTTTCGCTTACGGCAATATAATAGTCTAGATTTGCTTTGATAGATCTGACCAGCAGATCGTCTGGATTAATTTCAGCCGCAACAGTTACATGCCGTTCAACTTCTTTCCAGCGGAAGGTTTCTAGCGCCATTTCACTGAGTGCGCGGCGGCCTTCAAAATTCCTAGGATGCTCTTCAACCAAACGTAAGTATTGGCTATACGCTTCGCTGTTTGCGCCTTCGCTGCGTTGCAAGCGGGCATAGCCCAATCGTGCCTCTTTATGCTGACCATTTAACTTGAAGACATTTTTAAACTCAATTATCGCTCTCGGTTTATCACCCTCTTCTAGGTATTTAATGGCCGCTTGGTAATGGTTTTCAGCGCGTGTTTCTGCAGATTCACAGCCAACCAAAACCACCATTGATATTGCGAAAAATAGGTGAGTTAAGTTAAGTTTTGGCATTGGGATCCTTCGGTTCTTCGGACTTCGAAAGAACGCGTATTTGATTTTCCATTTTGTAATCAGCCTAGCGACCAGTGCGTTCGAACACAACTTTTACCGTTGAAATAAGGGTTTTGAAATCCGTCGCAAAGGATACAGACTTCTCATAGTCAGTATCGAATTTTGACCGAGCTGCAAAGGAACTGCTGTTGCGGTCAGAAATTTGCCAAAAACCAGTAATACCCGGACGCAGCAAATAATATGCAGATCCTGGATAAAGTGACTTTTGTTCAATCATCATCGGACGCGGTCCAACCAGTGACATATCGCCGATAAGGACGTTCCATAGTTGCGGTAATTCGTCCATAGACGTCTCTCGTAGAAACGTGCCAATCGAGGTAATTCGAGGGTCGTCATCTAGTTTTTGAAAACAATCCCATTCCACCCGCGCGGCTGGATTACCTTCAAGGTATTTATCAAGTACGGTTTCAGCATCCATCACCATAGTGCGGATTTTCCACATTTTAAAGACGGTCCCACCTTTGCCAACTCGATATTGAGCATAGAGAGGCGACCCTGATTTCAAATAGACCGTGATCAATAAGATTGCGAGAACAGGTAAAATGACGGGAGCAAGAAACAATACAATCAGGATGTCGAATATTCTTTTCAAAAACACTCGGTAAATTTGCTTCGAAAAGCTGACCACTTCCAAAATATTTTTCTCCACGACATACTTGTCTGTCGATCCAATTTTTTCATTATGAGACGTCATATTTACATTTCCGCTTTCAATTACTCAACTGGACTAGATCGTCGCACACGTGAACCAGGAGAACTGTGTTAATTGCAAAGTTGGCTGCTAAACTAGCAAAGCTGATTACTGGGCTAGGTACTGAAAAATAATAATAATAATATATTCTTAATATAGATTGATAAATTGATTCGGATCAATCAGTTAGAAGGCTATTTGGTATGGAATGTTGGTAAACAGTGATGAATTTCACTATTCAATACTTAGGTAACCAATAAATCATGGTATATATACTAGCTTTCGATAGCCAACGAAGTGTCTAAGATATAAAGAATGAATGCTCTGGAGGGTAACCGGTGGGGTAATATAGTAAGAAGCGAGATGATTTAATGGACGCCGAAAATTTATATGCTCAAGCATTTGGTCTGATAGAACGTCCGTTTACGCTTCTTCCTGATCCAGAATATTTGTTTTGGTCTGAACAACATAGACAGGCGTTTGCGGTGCTTGAATATGGTATCATGTCTCG
>CALDZS010000090.1 GCA_937944065.1 uncultured Amylibacter sp.
TTAACACTTCAAAACCTGCATTGTGATACTCTGCCGCTGCGCGTGCGACCCCAGCGCTATCTGGGTTCAATGCAATCGTGACTGGAAATTCGGCCTTCAAGAGGTCTGATCGCGTAAGGCCTTTTGAACCCACATCTATTAATATCACCGACAAAACGGATCCGCGTGGTTCCGCATACGGTTGTGTATTCTGCTCGAACGCACCAAGCGCAGCGGGCGTTGTCTCTGTTTCCGTTTTGTTCGGCTTTATAAGGGATTTAAATCCGCTAGAGCTGCCCAATGTTCCCACTGTTTCGATTGTCTTGGCTTTACCTTGATCGAACTTGTTTCCAATCTTAACCTCTGTCGCTGCAGGATCAGCATCTGGTTGGACATTTGCCGGCTCTGTCTGACTTTCAGGTTTTGGTGTGAAGGTATCGATCACGGCATCAAGAACAGGATTCTGATTTGTGTCATCTGTACTTGGTTGCTGGAGCAAAGTCTGATCCTCTGCATCTGGATCTTCGATGGCCATAGGTTCTTCTGTCACCGTTTTCTGTTCATCGTCTGACAAATCGATTGTCGGCTCTGCCTCCGTAACGGGTTCGGTCAAAAGTGGCTCTTGTGCACCACTTGCGGACGCACCAGTGTCGTTAGACGCGGCAGTGGTTGGGGTACCAGTGGACGCATTCGACCCGTTAACGTCTGACATCGGGGACCGAACCGAGACTAAAAACAGTAAGACCCCACATGCCATGAGACCCACTAAAAAGCCCAAAATGCCTTTAATAGCTGACATTTACACATTCCCTCGACTTATTTCACGCTCGGGCTCTTGACCAAGGCCTCGCTTCTTGCGCATTTATACCTCGGGTGCGGGCGGTCCGTATACCCCCTAACTGCAAGAAATTTGGATACGTGATATGTTGCTGCTTATCGATAACTACGACAGTTTCACCTATAACCTTGTTCATTACTTGGGCGAGCTGGGTGCGGACGTTCTAGTCAAACGCAATGACGAACTGAATGTGCAAGAAGCGATGGGTTTAAACCCGTCTGCAATCATGCTGTCCCCTGGGCCATGTGACCCCGATCAGGCTGGCATTTGTTTGGCTATGACCAAAGCAGCAGCGGAAACTCAAACGCCTTTGATCGGTGTTTGTTTAGGGCATCAAACCATCGGCCAGGCCTTTGGCGGCAACGTCGTGCGCTGCGACGAGATTGTGCACGGAAAAATGGGAACCATGCATCACACAGGCAAAGGATTGTTCAAAGACCTTCCAACTCCGTTCGAGGCGACACGCTACCATTCGTTGGTGGTTGATCGCGACACACTGCCAGACTGTTTGGAAATCACTGCCGAGCTGGATAACGGTATTATCATGGGCCTACAACACAAAACCCTGCCAATCCACGGCGTACAATTCCATCCCGAAAGCATAGCGTCCGAACATGGACATAAGATGCTAAAGAATTTCTTAGACACCGTGAAAGTTCCAGCATGAGCGACGCCCTAAAACCATTGATCGAAGCCGCCGCCAACGGCCCTCTGACCCGCAAGCAGGCAGAGGCAGCGTTTGACATTATCATGGAAGGTAATGCCACGCCGGCCCAAACTGGTGGCTTGTTGATGGCTTTGCGGACACGCGGCGAAACGATTGACGAATATGCGGCGGCGGCGGCTGTCATGCGGTCCAAATGCAACAAAGTCAGCGCACCAGACGGTGCCATGGATATAGTCGGTACAGGCGGTGACGGAAAATCCACCTTAAACATCTCGACCGCGACGGCAATCGTCACAGCGGGTGCAGGTGTCGTTGTGGCAAAGCACGGCAACCGTAACCTGTCATCTAAATCAGGTGCGTCTGACGCTCTGACCATGTCTGGGGTAAATGTCATGGTTGGCGCAGATATCGCCGAGCGCGCCATTAATGAAATCGGCATCGGTTTCATGATGGCACCGATGCATCATCCTGCTGTTAAACACGTCATGCCTGCCCGTATGGAATTGGGGACACGCACGATTTTCAACATTCTGGGCCCATTAACAAACCCCGCAGGCGTAAAACGCCAGCTTACAGGTGCGTTTTCACGCGAGATGATTCGCCCAATGGCCGAAGTGTTGCGAGAGTTGGGGTCTGAAAAGGCTTGGCTTGTGCACGGGTCTGATGGAACGGACGAAATCTCTATAGCGGGCGTGTCTTGGATTTCAGCGTTAGAAAATGGTCAGATAACTGATCGAGAGATTAATCCAGAGGATGCAGGTCTGCCCGTTCATCCGTTCGAAGCCATCGTTGGCGGCAGTCCAGAACACAACGCGGCCGCCATGGCAGCCCTTTTGGACGGCGAGAAATCTGCGTACCGTGATGCTGTCATATTAAACACCGCCGCCGCGCTGGTCGTGGCAGACAAGGCCAGCTCATTGACCGAGGGTGCAGAAATGGCCGCCGTCAGTATCGATAGTGGCGCAGCCAAGGCAAAACTGACCGCGCTCGCGGCCCTGACATCGGCGGCAACCTAATGGCTGATATTCTCGAGAAAATCAAAGCGTACAAACTGGAAGAGATTGCCGCGCAAAAACAAGCAATGTCTTTGCACGATGTAGAAGAGTTGGCGCGTGCCCAAGATACGACCCGCGGATTTGCAGATGCGTTATTCACCGCCTCAAAAACGGGCTACGGGCTGATTGCAGAAATAAAGAAGGCCAGCCCATCCAAAGGCTTGATCCGCGCAGATTTCAATCCCGCAGACCTTGCAAAAGCCTATGCCGACGGTGGCGCAACCTGCTTGTCCGTGCTGACGGACACCCCTAGTTTCCAAGGTGCACCAGAATTCTTGGTTGCGGCACGCGCGGCGTGTTCTTTACCCGCCCTGCGCAAAGATTTTATGTATGACACCTATCAAGTGGCACAAGCCCGCAGTTGGGGTGCGGACTGCATCTTGATCATTCTGGCGTCCGTATCAGATACGCAAGCGGCAGAGCTGGAAGCCGCTGCATTCGAATGGGGAATGGATGTGCTATTAGAAGTGCATGATCAAGCAGAGCTGGATCGCGCCCTACTACTAAAGTCACCCCTTTTGGGTATCAACAACCGAAACCTAAAGACCTTTGATGTGACATTGGACACGACGCGTATCTTGTCGAAGAATGTGCCAACAGATCGCCACATGGTTACTGAAAGCGGTATCTTTACACCAGATGACATGGCCGAGATGGCCAAAGTCGGTGCGCGCAGTTTCTTGATCGGCGAAAGCCTGATGCGCCAGTCTGACGTGGCCGCAGCC
>CALDZS010000091.1 GCA_937944065.1 uncultured Amylibacter sp.
TCTGGTAACGTGCGCGAAGTCGGCTACGAGTTGTACCAAGATATGCTGGAAGAGGCGATTGCCAAGATGAAGGCGGGCGAGTTGGAAGGTCTGTCAGAAATTGATGACGGCCAATGGTCGCCGCAAATCAACCTTGGCGTACCTGTTCTGATCCCTGATACGTTCGTGCTGGATTTGGATGTACGTCTGGGCCTGTATCGCCGCCTTTCATCGCTTGCCAAAAAGGTAGAGCTGGAAGATTTCGCAGCAGAGCTGATCGACCGGTTTGGGTCACTGCCGCCAGAGGTGGATACATTGCTAAAGGTCGTACGTATCAAGGGCATGTGCCGCGCGGCGAACATCGCCAAACTTGATGGAGGGCCAAAGGGTGTGACCATCCAATTTCACAAAGACAAATTCCCTAATCCCGCAGGGCTGGCTGATTATATGGCCAAACAACGCGGAACTGCCAAAGTGCGGGACAATAAAATTGTGTTACGCCGTGATTGGGTAAATGATGATCAAAAAATCAAGGGGGCGTTTGTCATCACGCGTGATTTAGCCGTGGCTGCTAAGGGTAAATAATTACCTATAACGCTTCGTTTTGCGCCCAACAATATGCTGCTTTAGTGCTTTTGAGCAAAGCGATTTGGTCGTCTGTATTCTGTTAAGAAACGCCGCAATGTTGGTCAACGATACGCTGGACCATAGGTGCAAAATGCGAAAATGGCGGTGTTTTCATATTTGGGTGTTTCCCCGCGTCGTCCAAGTAACGCACGGCTACGATCTCTTTTAGATTGGGGTTTGCTTCAAACGTTCGGACTTCTGCCTTGCTCATCGGACCACCTTGCAGGTTCAATGAATGCACCGATGCCTCTGACAGATTGTCAAAATAGGATGGATCAGTTGCACAAAGATATCGTTTTGCAGCGACGTGAAAGCGCACGCAATCGGTGACCAGTGTCGGAAAGAATTCTTGTAAGATGACTGCGCCCGCGTCTTCGTGATGTCTGTCTTCGGTATCATCCATACGGAACATGCCAAACTCGCTGGTGAAGTGCCCGATATCATGCAGCAAGGTTGATACAATGATAAGATCTGATTTTCCGTCCTGTTGGGCCAACGTTGCCCCTTGCAGCATATGCTCTGCCATGGTCACAGGCTCGCCTAGATATTCTTCGCCACCGCGCCGCTCAAATATATCCGCAAGGAATGCGACGATGTTGGTGTGATCTAGGGTCGGGGTCATTCCGCGACCTCCGGCAGTTTAGTTTCCAGTACTGCCAGCTTTGAATACAGCGAATCCATGTCGGCGTAACAACCCTGCAACCAGCGTTTTCCGGACCCAGAATACCCTTTGCGGGCATGCAAGACGCGCCGATTATCGACCAAAAAACTGTCACCAGGTTCAAGGCGGAATGTCACCTCCATCGCGGGGTCATCAATAATTTCACCAAAGCGACGATACGCTGCATAATATGTTTCCATTTCGTCGAATGGCACGTCAGTTATCGCAGCAGTAGAGCGGTTGTTAAAACGGACACAGATCAGTTCGCCGTCCGGCGACAGCTCAATCATCGGGCGACGCGATTGCAGTTTCACATCATCCGATCCCGCATATTCAAACTGCGCGCAATGTCGGGTCAGTGTATTGAACCAGTCCTCGTTTTCTGCACGCAACCTTTCGGCTGCGCGAAATCCGTCGACCACCATATTTTCACCACCAGCAGCAGAGCTTTCGAGACAGTAAAGTACTTGTATTGTCGGCACGGGATCGCGATAGGGATTGTCCGTGTGCGCCTGAAGTCCCAAACCTGTATAAGCGAGGTTTGTTGGATTAACTTCGGTACGCACGTCGAAATGACGCCCGTAATTCGTCTCTCGTACATAGCCAAACAAACCTACGACGCGGTTCAGCGCCAACTCCTCCACTGGGCCGTTTGTTAGTTTTCCAAACCCAAATCGCGCTATTTGTGCCAGCCAATTTTTCAGTTGCGTCGGTTGAGATGACACAAGTTCGAAGTCGGCAACAGGGATGCGTGACATCATATTGCTATCCCATGTCTCGACATGGGAACTTAGCCAACTTGTTTGAACCGCGTCGGGGCGATCATACGCGTTTTTCATCAACCAGTCGATGTCGTAATCAACGGCTTTGTTCTCTGGGGAATATGTGACGTTGAGGATCGCAACGTTGAGATGCACAGAAACTATTCTTGTGTCTTGTGGAATGTCTTGCAGGGTTACCAAACGCTGACCGTTGTCTGGTGATCGTGTCTCGGCATCCCATGCATTGTCGCGCAACCAAATTGCATGAAACCGAGTTTGCATCCCATCTTTTATGATCGTCAGATACTTACCATCTTCGTTCAAGATGCACTTAGACATAATCTCGATTCCTTGCCTAGGGACGTTTCGATTGTCCAAGTATCCACGAACTTTTTGAAATAACAATCAAAAGTTTGTCGGCGCGGTCACCATCATCTGAGGTTTGGTTACCCCACCGCGCACGCAGGAAAAACACAGGCGTTTTAATCGCCGTGATAGCCAACCAGCGCCACGTTACCGTTGGTCACATCGATTTGGTATGCACGCCACTTGACGTCGCCGCGCCCGCGGAAATGCTCTGGTGGTGTGGCTATTGCCAGTACTTTGTTTCCGTCTATTGCCATGGGACGCAAGTCAGGGCCTGGCCCGTTACCACGGTCATATATATCGGTAACGCCAGACAACGCATCAAGGGGTATCTGTGTGACCCGCAAACCGTGCTTCACATCATAAGTTGCAATCATCGGGGTGGTTAGGTTTTTCCATACACCAGCCATCACCCAACGGTTTTTTTCTGGTTCAAACAATAGACCATGGGCATCGTGCCCATCCATGCTGGCAAGAACCGTCCACTTATTTCCGTCTATGTCGTAACTATACAGAAAACCTTCACCACCCAAACTGACGCCGTAAAGCATGTTGTTCGACGGATCATAGGCGACGCCCGACGACCAGCTGATGCGTGGAACATCAAGGCTGACGGGGAACTGCGTAACCTTGGCCGTTTCTGGGTGGGTAAAGGTGAACCCGTTGCCGTCAAACCGATACCCTTGGTCAGATTGTTTTTTCCGTGTTGGTAGATTTGACCATCTGTCTGGGTCTTGTGTCGCGTTCGTTAGAATTTCTCGGAACGGCACAGGTAGGTTCGTTTTAGGCATAACCAGCTTATCCAAATACACCGATTGCACCCACGGTTGCAGGTGAGGCAGATTTTGGCCTACAATTGTGGTTGTTTTGGGCCGATAGCTCGCTTGCAATGTCGTCAACTCGGTAAACCCAAGTTCGCTGGGTACATGTGCCACAAATTCGCAAACCGCCTGGGATTTTTCCCGTGAAATGTACTAGATATCTGGCAAAATAGAGTAAGTATCCAGATTACCACCGGTCAATAATATCTCAGATTTTCTGGCAGAACGCCCGAACAAAACAACCTTTTCGATCTGCGTCGCGTCGCTGACGCTCACGTTCCAACGTATTGGCGAATGCGCCCCCAACACCAGAGTGACTGCCTTGTTTGGCCTGTCGATTTCTATGTCAGATATGGGGCCATGTGGTTGTCCGTTGGTTTTATCTCGGCCTTCGTAGTGACTTACGACATGCAACTCGCGTTCCAACGGTATTGTACTTTGCGCGATTACAAGGGTGCCAAAAGTCATCGCAATAACGGCGGTGAAAATAAACTTAAACAAAATAATCGCTCCAAAATACCAAGTATGCAATTGATAGTAACGCTAATTGATTTGGATATTCAAGCACGCAGAGACATGTACTGTTTCCCTTGAGGTGCAAAGCCTATCCCTGCGCGATTGGGGCGGTTTTCTTGAATTTTGCTGCTAGTTTGCGTACAATCGGTGATGCAGTGACGGTACCATCGGTCACGAATGCCTCATGATTTTTCTCAATATCGTCAATGATATAACGGTAGTTGGCCATCAAACCGAACGAATTGCGCAGTCCATTTTCGTCGGTCTGGGCCGCCCAGTTTAGCTGTTCTAGACGTGCACCGTTACCAATGTGAAATTTGCAAACGGGATCGCTGGGAAGACCCGAAGATCGTTTGTCTTGGGTCAAGAACCACGCGGCAGCCTCTAGTATCTCTGCATTCGGAGTTTCTTCGCTGATGTCCACGACTTCTACAGGCATATCAGTTTTGCCATGAGCCTGCTTACGCATCCAATCGCCGAATTTGATGATCGGGGACAGAGTTATGAATTCTTTTAGATTTGGTTGACGCTCTTTTAGATCGCGCACCACTTGTTTGATCAAAAAATTACCCAATTCAATCCCGCGCAATCCATCTTGGCAGTTTGATATGGAATAGAAAACGGCAGTGGTGGCTTTGTTTGGATCAACCTCAGGCGTCTGTTCAGACAGGATTGTGTTGATGGAAGT
>CALDZS010000092.1 GCA_937944065.1 uncultured Amylibacter sp.
TTTTCTTCGATCTCTGCTTTGGGGTGGCCAGTCATTTTTAGGCCGAACCCCATATTATCTTTAACTGTCATGTGCGGGTACAGGGCGTAGGTTTGGAAAACCATGGCAACGCCGCGCGCGGACGGATCAGCGTGCGTTACATCGCGCTCACCAATAGACATCGTGCCAGACGTGGTATGTTCCAGTCCCGCGATCATTCTTAGCAAAGTGGATTTTCCGCAGCCCGACGGACCAACGAAAACACAAAATTCGCCTTCTGCGATTTCCAAATCAACGCCGTGGATCACTTGAACATTGCCGTAACTTTTCTTTACATTTTGCAGGGTAACGCCAGACATTATTAATGCTCCAAATTTTGGGATGAGTTGGGTTGCGAGGGAAATTGCCAGTAGCCCATGTGTCGGGCAATCTCGCGCGCAGTTTCGCTCAATTGTGGGGTCAGTTTTTGTAGGTTTTTTAGCGTGGTACGTAAGGTTGTGCTGGTCACAGAAATCGCGCCAATTGGTTGGTTCGCTCCGTTTAATATTGGAACAGCGGCGCAGATGATGCCGTCTTCATGTTCTTGGCGGTCAAGTGCATAACCCTGGCTCTTGATCTGTTCAAATTCTGTGCGCAAGGCATCGGCGGAACATATCGTATGCTCGGTGAAACGATGAAATGATTGCTGCGCTATCGCGGCACTTTGTTCAAATTCAGGCAGATAGGCCATCATCGCCTTGCCAACACCAGTACAATAGGCAGGGCCGATCTTGCCCGCTTGTGAATACATTTCAATCGGTCGTGCGGCGTTGCGTTTGTCGACATACAGAACCTGTGCATTGTCTAGCTGCGCCAAATGTATGGTCTCACCCAGTTCAGCGCTCAGCCGATCTAATAACGGTGCCGCCACAGGTGCTATGGATGCTTGTTGCCAAGCGCCGTGCGCCAAACGTACCAAGCGTATGCCCAATGAATAGGTTTGCAAGTCTTCGTCAAATGTTACTAATTGTTCGATACGCAGGGTTTGTAAAATTCGGTACAGCGTCCCTTTTGGGTACTGAGATTGTGCCAAAATATCGCGAAACCGAACGGGACGACCGAATGCCGCAACTTGATCCAGCACAGTCATTGCCTTGCCAACAGTACCGCTATCAGGTGATTTGGTCGTCAAAATATATGCCCCTTTCGCGCTTTAGTTGGTAAATTCAAACAAGTCTCGAATCTATTGACAACATATTGGGTAGTGTGGTCAAGTTTCAATATTCAAACAGTAACTCACTATTTGGAACAAAAGGGAGACTACAATGAGTATGGTTAAAACGACGGTTGCGGCACTTGCTGCAACTATGACGATGTCCGGCGTGGCATCTGCAGAGTCACTAAAAGGGGATTTGAATATCTTCTTGGACACATCAAACCCAGCACCACGTGCTGTGATGGAACAATTGATCGGTGAATTTCAGGGCATGAACCCTGATCTAAAAATCGAAACGACGATTATTGATCGCGAAGCTTACAAAACACAAATCCGCAACTTTTTGACCGCGAATGCGCCAGATGTTGCGACATGGTATGCGGCCAACCGCATGAAGCCTTATGTTAAAGCGGGCCTTTTCGAAGACCTGTCCGACATGTGGGCAGAGCCAGAAATTGCTGCCAACTTGGCATCAACAAAAGGCGCTATGACAATCGACGGCAAGCAATGGGGCGTACCTTATACCTATTATCAATGGGGTATATATTACCGCAAAGACATCTTTGCTGAACTAGGTTTGTCTGAACCAACAAACTGGGCAGAAGAAAAAGCAAACTGTGCCAAGATCGTGGCATCTGGCCGCGCGTGTTATTCCATTGGGTCAAAGTATCTTTGGACTGCAGGCGGTTGGTTTGATTATCTGAACATGCGTACCAATGGTTTTGATTTCCACATGCAATTGGCCGCTGGCGAAGTGTCATGGGAAGATGACCGTGTAAAAGCAACATTCGCAAACTGGCGCGAGCTGATTGACATGGGCGGTTTCTTGGAAAACCACCAATCCTACAGCTGGCAAGAAGCGTTGCCATTCGTTGTGAACGGTTCTGCGGCATCTTACCTAATTGGTAACTTTGCAGTTGCTCCATTGCGCGAAGCAGGTTTGACAGACGATCAGTTGGATTTCTATCAGTTCCCAGCAATCACCGAAGGTGTTGCATTGGCTGAAGATGCACCAACAGATACGTTCCACATCCCATCGGGTGCGTCGAACAAAGCAAACGCCAAAGAGTTTTTGCGCTTCATGGTTTCTGCCGATGCACAAACTAAAATGAACGCAGGCGATGCGCTGGGCCAATTGCCTGTAAATGCCAAATCTGCGGTGGATGATGACAAGTTCCTGAATGAAGGTTTCACAATGCTGTCTTCAAATTCACCAGGCGGCGTTGCTCAATTCTTTGACCGTGATTTCCCTGCGGAAATGGCAAAGGTCGGCATGGAAGGCTTGCAAGAGTTCATGGTTCGCCCAGACAATTTGGATGCCATCCTAGCGCGCTTAGAGAAAGCACGCGGTCGTATCTATAAATAAAACACTTAGGCGCGCCGATGAGGCGCGCCTTTGCACCTGAATGGTATCTGCGCGGTCAATGACCCCGAGGTCGTTCAGCTTTTCCAATTTGAATTTCACATGATTGCGAAAGAAACCAAGATGAACAGCCAGCCGATCACTGAAATCACCAAACGCTCTTGGTATAAGCGCAATGAAATTGCGATCACACCGTGGTTGTTTTTGACACCTGCAATCCTGTTCTTTCTTGTCTATGTAATTTTCCCAATTGTTCAAAGCTTCCAGGTTTCTGCTTTTGCATGGGACGGGCTGGGCGAGCGTGAATATGTCGGTATGGCCAACTATAAAGAACTGCTGGACGATCCAGCGTTCTATACGTCGCTTCGGAACAATGTGGTTTGGCTGTTTATGTATCTGTTGGCGATTCCAGCGGGTTTGTTTATTGCACTATTCTTGAACCAAACCGTACGCGGCATTCGCATTTACAAATCGTTGTTCTTCTTTCCATTCGTGATCAGCCAGGTCGTTGTTGGACTGGTATTTACTTGGTTTTATGATCCAACCTTTGGATTGCTTAACACCATTTTAGGGGGCGTTGGATTGGGTCCGATCAACGTGCTGGGTGATCCAACTTATGTGACTTACGGCATTATTGCCGCTGGCCTGTGGCCACAAACGGCCTACTGCATGATCCTATATTTAACGGGTCTCAACGCTGTGGACCCCGAACAGATTGAGGCGGCGCGATTAGATGGTGCCAAGGGCTGGAAGATGCTTTGGTATGTCATTATCCCGCAGCTAAAGCCTGCGACCTTCATCGCCTTTGTTGTGACCATCGTCGGGGCCTTGCGCTCGTTTGATTTGATATCGATCATGACCAATGGCGGCCCCTTCGGCGAAAGCCGTGTCCTAAGCTTTTACATGTTTGAGGTTGCCTTGTCCGAGTACGGGTTCCGTCTGGGATATGGCGCTGCGATCGCAGTTGTGTTGTTCATGATCATGTTATGCTTCATCGTCTACTTCTTGTATTCGATGTACAAAGAAGAAAAGGGGCACTGATATGTTTCCGAAACCCATCGAGAAATCATCCCGCTCAGTTCAAATTGGTTATCAGTTCATGATTCCAGTTGCCTTAATATTGTGGTTACTGCCTTTGATTGCTGTCGCGCTATTTTCGATAAAGCCGGGCGTTGACTTTACCTCTGGCAGCTATTGGTCATTGCCGTCTGCCTTTGGTGGGGCAGAGAATTACGGCAAAGTATTCTTCGAATCCGATATGCCGCGCTACATGTTGAATTCATTGATGATCACAATTCCCACAGCAATCGGGGCGGTATTATTGTCTTGTATGGCTGGATTCGCGCTGGGTATTTATAAATTCAAAGCCAACCTATGGCTGTTCTTTTTATTCGTGGCGGGTAACTTTGTACCATTCCAAATCTTGATGGTACCAGTGCGTGACCTGACTTTGGATCTAGGGTTATACAACACAAAAACAGGTCTAGTCCTGTTCCATGTCGCGTTCCAAACGGGATTTTGTACCCTGTTCATGCGCAACTTTATCAAAGGTCTCCCTTATGCGTTGATCGAAAGCGCGCGCGTCGAAGGCGTTGCCGAATGGCGTATCTTTGTCTTCGTTGTGATGCCGCTGATGAAGCCAGCCATTGCGGCCCTGTTCGTGCTAATCTTTACGTTCATCTGGAACGATTATTTCTGGGCGGTGGTTCTGACCCAAGGTGTTGAATCACAGCCAGTTACGGCGGGAATAACTTCGTTCAATGCTCAATTCCGCGCAGCGTATCACTTGATGAGTGCGGGCGCGATTGTCGCGGCGTTGCCGCCTGTCGCTATGTTCTTTTTGATGCAAAAGCACTTTGTCGCCGGACTAACATTGGGTGCAGTAAAATAATGCAGTGGCGTATGGATGATGGCAGCCAAACACTGGTTTTGGCGTCGGACAAGGGGCGTATGGCCCGCGTAATTTATTGGGGTTCGCCGCTTTCACGGTCAGAAGATTTGGATATGTTGGCACAGGCAGCACAGCTGGATGTGACGGGCGGAATGCTGGATGAAAATCCTGATCTATCCATTTGCCCTGAGGCAGGGCAAGCCTTTCCAGGGCAGGTGGGAATGGTTGTTGCGGATGCAATTGGAACTCCCTTGGTGCCGCATTTCACATTTGCAGACGCAGTCACGGGCAAAAACCACCTAACACTGGTCTACAAAGATGCAAACAATGGGTTAACTTATACCGCCGAATTCAATCTAAATGCCGACACCCACGTCCTTAGCGCCAAAGCGGCTTTGGATGCGGACGCCCCTGTACGATTGCATTGGTTGGCCGCACCCGTTTTCACTGCACCACAATTATCAGATGAAATGATTGATTTTGCAGGCCGCTGGTGTGACGAGTTTAAAATGATCCACACGCCTTGGTCCGCAGGAATTCGACTGCGCGAGAACCGAACGGGTCGTACGGGTCACGAGCATTTCCCGGGTTTGATTGTACCTTGCCGCGGTGCATCAAACACCCAAGGTCAGGTCTACGCATTTCATTATGGTTGGTCAGGCGGGCATCGAATGGTCGCCGAAGAAATACCCGATGGTCGTCGCCAAGTGCAATTTGGAAATGCAATGGGTGCCGAACTGTCGACTGGAAAGCGTTTTGAAACAGCCACATTATTCAGCACGTTTTCGAACCAAGGTTTAAACGGTTGTGCCGTCGCGTTCCAACGCCATGTGCGTGGCGAAATAATACAACAACCAAACCTTGTACGCCCAGTGCATTACAATTGTTGGGAAGCGATTTATTTCGACCACAGTGTTGACGAACTAAAAGACATCGCCACCCATGCGGCAGCGTTGGGCGCAGAACGGTTCGTATTGGACGATGGCTGGTTTGGAAAACGCGATGACGATACCAGTGCATTAGGGGATTGGCAGATTGATGCCCGTAAGTATCCGAATGGTTTGACGCCATTGATTAATCACGTTCACGCTCAAGGCATGAGCTTTGGTATTTGGTTTGAGCCTGAAATGATTAACCCAGATTCCGATGCGTTTCGCGCCCATCCAGAATGGGTCTTGGGTGATAAGGCACAGGTTTTGGGCCGTCAACAACTGGTGTTGAATCTGGCGTTGTCTGATGTGCGCGATTACCTGTTTGATTGCCTGGCCGGCATACTCAGCGCGTATGATATCGAATACGTGAAATGGGATCATAATCGTGTGCTTCCCTGCGTCGATGCAGACCAGACGCGCGGAACTTACGCGCTGTTGGATAGGTTGCGCGAAGCGTTCCCAAAGGTCGAAATTGAAAGCTGTGCATCGGGTGGCGGGCGCATTGACTATGGCATCCTTGAACGCACGGGTCGCGTTTGGTTGTCTGACAGTAACGACGCGCTGGAACGGTTGAAAATTCAGCACAACGCGGCCCTGTTTTTGCCCGCGTCGGTCACGGGTTCACATGTTGGCCCATATACCTGCCACACATCTGGGCGCACACATAACATCCGATTTCGGGCTTGGGTTGCCGCGCAACGCCATATGGGGTTCGAAATGGATCCACGCGATTTAACACCGGATGCGCATAGTGTTTTGCAAGACGTAACCACATGGTGGAAAGCAAATCGTGAATGGATGCAAACCGCGGATATATTGCGCCTTGATAGTGCGGATGACGCAGTTATTGCAGAGCAGCAATTGGCACGCGATCAGACACGGTTTGTGGTGTTCGCTGGCAAGGCAGAAACATCGGATCAGATCGCACCGCGCCCCTTGCGGCTAACGCTATTGGACAATACTGCGCAGTATCGGATCGAGCTGATAAATCGTGGTGACGCGCATCATTTGTCGCGTGGTGATCAGCAAATAAAATCAGGCCCCGTGACACTCAGCGGTGGGTACCTGATGAACCATGGCATCGCGTTGCCTTGGTCTTTTCCTGACAGTATGTGGGTTCTTGAAGGGACAAAACTATGACAAAGACAGCAACATTTCACGATCTGGACGGGGCGTCTGTATTCATCACAGGCGGTGGTTCTGGCATCGGTGCATTTCTAACCGACGGGTTTATGGCACAAGGTGCAAATGTAGCGTTTGTTCAGCGGTCTGACGCGTCTGAATTCTTGGACGAGATGCAGGAAAAGCATGGGCGAAAACCACTTTCTATTCAGTGTGATATCACCGACATCGCTGCATTGCAGGCCGCGATCGAGCAAGCGGCCAACGCTCATGGTACCGTCACTGTTTTGGTCAACAACGCGGCTAACGATCAACGCCACGAGGCATTGGATGTGGATGAAAGTTTTTGGGACTGGTCACAAGCGATCAACCTCAAGGCCTACTTTTTTGCCTGTCAAGCCGCCATCAAAGGTATGAAAAGCGTGGGCGGGGGTACGATCATCAACTTCTCGTCGATCTCTTATATGATGGGAAATGCGGGCTATGTATCTTATACGACAGCGAATTCTGGTATTAACGGCATGACGCGATCGTTGGCGCGCGAATTTGGGCCAGATAAAATTCGCGTCAACGCACTGGCACCGGGCTGGGTGATGACGGATAAACAAAAAGAAATGTGGGCAACACCAGAGGCAGTGGCAGGTCAGTTAGACCGCCAATGTTTGAAAGAACCGATTGAGCCAGCCGACATTGTCGATGCAGCACTGTTTTTAGCATCTTCCAGCAGTCGCATGATGACAGGGCAGGCTTTGGTCGTTGACGGCGGCGTGGTTGTGACAGGATGACCCCAACTTGGATCGCTGTTGATTGGGGGACAACAAATTTACGCCTGTGGGTGATGGATGCCACTGGACAAGTGATTACATCTTTGACGTCATCGCAGGGGATGAATGCCTTGCAATCGGGACAATTTGAACCAGTGTTGTTGGATTTGCTGGACCCCTATTTGTCTGACGAAAAAACCTTGCCCGTTATGTGTTGCGGGATGGTAGGTGCGCGCCAAGGCTGGACTGATGCAGGATACTTGGCTGTACCAAGTGGCGTTCCAGATGGGACAAACGCGACGCGTGTAACTGGTACCGACACCCGCATTTCCGTCCACATTATTTCTGGGCTCAAACAACAATCACCCGCAGATGTAATGCGCGGCGAAGAAACACAGATCTCTGGTTTCCTGCGTCAGTACCCTGACTTCGATGGTGTCATCTGTTTGCCGGGCACGCACACTAAATGGGTGCATATCAGTGCCGCCGAAGTGGTCAGTTTTCAGACCTTTATGACCGGCGAGCTGTTCGGCCTATTGTCTAAGCAATCTGTTTTGCGTCACAGCGTTGACGTTAAAGAGTTTGACCAAGACAGTTTTGAAACCGCTTTGGATGATACCATGTCTCGGCCTCAGAATTTGGCAGCGCAATTGTTCAATTTGCGCGCAAACAGTTTGGTCGGTGATCAATCTGGTGCGCAGGCAAGGGGACGTTTGTCTGGATTATTAATTGGTGCAGAGCTTGCAGCTGCACGACCATATTGGTTGGGGCAAAATGTTGCAATAATTGGTGCTGATAATTTGGCGCAACTTTATCAAGCAGCACTGCTGGCGCAGGGTTTAAGTGCGCAGATCTCGGATGTCACAGACATGACAATTTCTGGGCTGACTGCGGCGTACAAAAGCTTGGCCAAAGCATGACTGTTTTTGACCAACGACCCTGCCGCTTGGGCGAAGGGCCGTTGTGGCATCCAGTACGAAAGCAGTTATTTTGGTTCGACATATTGTCCAAGCAATTGTTAACGCA
>CALDZS010000093.1 GCA_937944065.1 uncultured Amylibacter sp.
CAGTGACCGTGGGTCGCTTTCAACCAGGCGCGTTGATGGGTGAAATAGCGTATTACGCAGGGGTGAAGCGCACGGCCAGCCTTGTTGCCGAAACCGACTGCACGATATATCAGGTAGAACCTAAATTGCTGACCGAAGACGAGGATGTGTTGATCAGCAAGTTGGACAGGTTGGTTGCCACAAGGTTGGCACGCAGACTGATACGTGCGACACAGTTGATTAAAGACGCCGAGATTTAACGAGGCATAGTTGGCGCTTTAGGACCCAAAAACTTCCACTGTTACACTCTTTCTTATTTAGGATAACCCGACCGGTATGGACACATTTTTTACCTTCACGACAATTTCTATGACCGAGCTACTGATACAGTTCAGCGCGGCGACATTGCTTCCTCTTTCCATCGGTCTAGAGAGGTTCTTTCGCAGCAAGCCAATTGATTTTCGCCCTTATGTCGTTATTTCGGTGATCGCCTGTGGCATTATGATTTCAACGGGAGAGTTGGTCGACTCGCTCGTTGATGCAAAAACCAGCGTCGATCCAACGCGCATTATGCAAGGCGTAATTACTGGGATCGGATTTCTGGGTGCGGGTGCCATGTTCAAAGACGGCGACTTCATCAAAGGTGCAGGATCTGCCGCCAGCATCTGGAGCGCGGGTGTTATAGGACTGGTCTGTGGGCTGGGTCAACTCGGCCTTGCGATCATAATGACCACCATTGTTTTGGTCTTAATGGTTGTCAGCGCGCCATTCACCGATAACTGGGACAATGAACCTGAAGAATAATCGTTCGGCGAACGTCAGAACCCGCATGGAAATTGGCGTACGCCCAGAACTTTAAGTACGAAGAAATGGGTAACTTCATTCAGCGCCTTCCTGAAACAGCTGTACCAAAAGCCAAGTATGGCTCGCGCCCTCAGCAAATTCGTTAGCGCTAACAATGCTACTTGCATATCATCCCCGACTAAGGCATTCGAGGTTCGAGTTTTCAATGAACAACAGATAGAAACGAGACATGTGATGACAAACGATGATTGGTGGCGCGGTTCTGTAACATATCAGATTTATCCAAGGTCGTTCATGGACAGCAACAATGACGGCGTCGGCGACATTCGTGGGATCACGCAAAAGCTGGATTACATTGCCACTTTGGGCGTTGATGCGATCTGGTTGTCACCGATCTTTACATCACCAATGTTGGACATGGGATATGATGTGTCCGACTATACGGGCATCGACCCGTCATTTGGCACAATGGATGATTTTGACGCGATGGTCACGAAGGCGCATAAGCTGGGTCTGAAGGTTATAATCGACCAAGTACTGTCCCACTCTTCTAGTCAGCACCCACATTTTGAGGCATCCAAACAATCGCGCGATAACGATAAATCCGATTGGTATGTATGGGCTGATCCTAATCCTGATGGGACTGCGCCCAACAATTGGCAGGCGATCTTTGGCGGGATTGCATGGGAATGGGAACCGCGTCGTCGTCAATACTATTTTCACAACTTCCTAAAGGAACAGCCAGATTTCAATTTCCACAATCCAGATGTGCAAGACTACCTACTGGGTACCATGAAATTCTGGTTGGAACGCGGTGTGGATGGGTTCCGTCTGGACACAGTGAATTTCTATTTCCATGACAAATTGTTGCGCAATGACGCGGCCGATTATCGTGTGAAGAAGAAACAAGAAGTACGTCCGTATGACATGCAGTACCACCTATTTTCCAAAGGCCAACCAGAGAACTTGGTTTTCCTAAAACGCATACGCGCGTTGATGGACAAATATGACGCGCGCACCACTGTGGGTGAGGTCGGTGAAACACATCACGCGATCCAAATGATGGGCGAATACACGTCGGACAACCGTTTGCACATGGCCTATTCATTCAACATGCTTGGCCCTGATTTTGAAGCGGAACATTTCCGCAAACAAATCACAGAGTTTTTTGAAGGCGCACCAGAAGGCTGGCCGTGCTGGGCCCTGTCGAACCATGACGTACAGCGCCACGCGACGAGATATCAGCCACATGCGGTGGATCTGGATCATATAGCAAAACTGTCTGGTGCGATCTTGATGTCGCTGGAAGGCTCTATTTGCCTGTACCAAGGTGAAGAGCTGGGCCAGGTCGAGACGGAAATGGAATATCACGAATTGACGGATCCCACGGCGATTTCGTTTTGGCCTGATGACAAGGGTCGTGACGGCTGCCGCACACCGATGGTTTGGTCAGCGGACGAGGCGAATGGCGGTTTTTCGAAATCCAATAAAACTTGGTTGCCTGTGAAAGCACCGCAAATCGCGCGGTCGGTTAGCAGCCAAGAGACGGATGATAACAGCGTGCTGAATTTCTACCGAGAGATGTTGGCGTTACGCCGCGCGCGCCCTGATCTGCAACTGGGTCGGTCGAAATTCATCGACACGCCCGAACCAGTGCTGGCCTTTACACGCGGAGATAACACTTTGTGTGTTTTCAACCTGTCGACCAAGGCACAAACGATGTCGTTGACCCGAAAGATTAAACCTTTGATCTCGCAAGGCACCACAGCCACAGCAAAGACGCTAAAGCTGGGGCCAAACGGATTTATGATCGCAGATATCTAACCCTTAAGTAATCACATTGGGCGCATCGCGCCCAGTGTGGTGCGCAAGACCCATAATCTCCTCAGCTGCCGCGATAATCGGTGCCAACGCCTGTTGCGCGTCTTGATGCAACTTATTTTTATCAGTCTCAACTCGTTCGAGATAAACTCGGATCGTCGCACCAACAGTACCAGTCCCTGACAACCGCACAACGACGCGTGAACCGCCTTCGAAACCGATGCGAACACCCTGGTTTTCCGACAGGCTGCCATCTACGGGATCAAGGTAGGAAAACTCATCCGCAGACACCACCGTCAACGTGCCGAATTTTTGGTCGACCAACGCGTCAAATTTGCCGCGCAAT
>CALDZS010000094.1 GCA_937944065.1 uncultured Amylibacter sp.
TGTCTGGCAGTGCCCTGGGCGAGCGGACGATAATCGGTGACGGCACCGTGCCGAACGCCGACACACCAGATGTGTCCATCAGGGCTGACCTTATTCGCGAATTATTGCTCTCTACCAATTCCCAGGCCCCGCTTCATGAAAAAGGCATCCGTCTGCGCGGTGCTCGGATTACAGGACGGCTAGATTTGCAAGGGGTGGACTGTTCCCATGATTTGACGCTGACGCAATGCTATCTTGAAAAGCCCCCATCATTCCTGAATGCGCGGATACGAGGATTGCATCTTAGCGGCAGCACTTGCCCAGGTTTGATCGCAGATAATGCGCAATTCGAAGGTTCTGTTTTCTTGCGTCGGGGGTTTATTTCCACCGGAGAGATATCAATGCCGGGTGCCCGTATTTCTGGCGATCTACAAATTTGTGATGCAAGGCTTTCATCCGATCAGCCAGCCTGTGTTTTCGCAGCCTCTATTCGCGTTGAAGGATCCGTGTTTTTGGGGGACTATCCGTATGACGATGCTGAATCTGAATTGCATTCTAAAGGCGCACTAATATTTTCGTCTGCAAAAGTGGCACAAGATTTCTATATCAAAAACTGCGCGATCACTCCAGAAGGTGGGAAATTTAAAAACCCGTTGTTTTTGGACGGTGAGGAAACCGGATCACTTACGGCGTTGTCTTTGGCGAGGGCCGAGATCGGTGGAGTTTTGTTCTCGAAGAAAAACCAAATTAGTGGCGGTGCCGTAAATTTGTCAGGTGCGCAAACGCGTCGGTTAAATGACGAGCCAGTTGGCGATACCGCGGGATACCCCATTCGATTGAACGGTTTTACCTATCAAGATTTTTCGGAAGAAGCGGATACTCATGTAAACGCGCGATTGGAATGGTTGGAACGCCGGCCATCTTTAATGGAGTTTTCAGCGCAACCCTATGAACAATTAGCACGCGTGTTGAACGAAATTGGACACCGCGAGGATGCGCGCACGGTGTTGATGCGTAAAGAAAGACTGCAGCGGGCGTCGCAACGCGATCTAATCCGGGCCTCCAAAGTTCGGTTATGGCGTTTGCCGATGCTGGCGATTGTGGACAGGGTTTTACGTTGGATGATCGGCTATGGGTATCAACCAGCCTATGCGGTTGTTTGGGCCGTGGTTTTAATCGGAGGGCTGGCAATGTTTTTTCAGAAAACATGGGATGCAGGTGATTTCGCGCCAAACGCGCCCCCTGTTCTGATCTCTAAGGATTGGATAAGTGCCACGCAAACTCATCCAGAAAATCCTGCCGTTTTTTGGTCTGATCCCAACCAAGCTGGTAAGGATTACGAAACGTTCAATTCAATTGCTTACGCCGCCGATCTGGTGATCCCGATCGTGAATTTGGGGCAAGAAGCTGCTTGGGCGCCTTCTACATCACGCAGTTGGTGGGGGCGACAAGGTTGGTGGATGCGCTGGTTCGCCAAAGCGATAGGTTGGGTTTTGACAGCGCTTGCTGCGGCTGCTGTGACTGGCGTAATTCGTCGCGACTAAGATAGGATCGGGATCAACGCGAATATCCCTATCAGACCGGCCATGCCAATCCATGCTTTGGTGACTACACGGACGGCGTCGCCGATGTCAGTAGTATTCAGATGGCTGCGTCCTTGCGAGTTGATGTATGGGTCATCCGTCAATTCGCCATCGTACACACGTGGGCCCGCCAAGCGTATGTCTAGGATTCCAGCCATAGCCGCCTCGGGCCACCCGGCATTGGGCGATGCATGAAGGGGCGCATCATCACGCATCAGTTCAAAGGCATCTTGCTTGCGTGTCACAAGGCACATCAAAGCGCCGCAAAGTCGAGCAGGTATCCAATTCATTAGGTCATCAAGCTTGGCCGCGGCCCACCCGAATTGACTGTAGGTTTCGGATTTATGCCCGATCATACTATCGGCAGTGTTAACAATTTTATACACGATTATCCCTGGCAAACCTAAAACTAGAAACCAGAAAACAGGGGCTACCACGCCATCAGAAAAATTCTCGGCGCAACTTTCAATCGCTGCGGTGGCAACGCCGCTTTCGTCCAAATCCCCGGGGTCGCGTCCGACTATTTTTGCGACTTCGCGACGGGCCGGTTCGATGCCAACGTCCAACGCTTTGGCAACCGCTTTTACATGATCGATTAGGCTTTTATGGGCGATCAATATGGTGACAACAACGATCTCTAGGATGCGAAAGTCAGGAACTAATTTTAAGATGCGCCCTATGATCAAGCCCGCCAGTACCAATATCACGACGGCAAGAATGCCTTTCTCTCGGCGCATCTTGCCTTTGTTTAACCGCTGATCCAGCCAATCTATAGCCCGACCAAAATACACGATTGGGTGGGTAAAGCGATCCCATAGACGTTCTGGATCACCGACAAAGTAGTCGATGATCAATGCTAAAAATAAAACCTGAAACAATGTCATTTAAATATCCAAAGCTGCGGCGAGCCTTTGCCAATGCGATTCTGGACCCGCCAATCCCAATCGTAACCATGTTTTAGAATAAGGAAAGCGGCGCGACCAGATGAAGTTTTGCGCAAGCTGATCTTGGACGTGTGATGCGCTTGGTGTATTGTATAGGCGAAACAGGTCTGTTCCGCCCACCAACTCAAATCCAGCGCGGTGTGCAATATCATCCAGTCGCTTGCTGTCAGACTGCAATCGTGCACGGCTGGCATCGGACCAGTTTGTATCTGACAATGCCTGGGCCCCGATGAATTGTGCAGGCCCCGAAACAGCCCAAGGTCCGATGAAATCACGCAGACGATCTGTGGTGTCTTTGTGTGAAATGGCAAAGCCTAAACGCAACCCAGCAAGTCCCCAAAATTTTCCAAGCCCCTTCAGGACCACAACATTAGGTGTAGTGGCTTTGCCTATGTATGTCATGTCGGGTTGTGTGTCGCAGAAGCTTTCGTCAATAATCGTCAGAGGAGATTGCGCTAGGTCTGTTGACGACAATGACGCCTGCCGCCCATCTGGATTATTTGGGTGAACAACAACGCGGATATTAGACGCTTCGTCAATGTCCCAGCCGTTGGTGCGAAATGCGGCTTCATGCTCGTTATAGGTTGGCTTGTTAATCTGAACCGTGGCTGTTGGATGTAGTAAGGGTAGGGCCGCGATCATTTGGGACAAGCCAGCGCAGGCAACAATGTCTGCGTCATCTGGTACGTTCCAAAATACCCGCGCGGCCGACAAAAGTGTCTGTTGGGCTGTTTCATCTGGTAAATCTTGCCAAAAATGCGCGGGCACGTTTGGAATGGGGTAACTATTTGGATTGATCCCTGTGGACAAATCAATCCATTCGGCCCGTGTCCCGCCATATTTGGCAATGGCGGCGTCTAGGCCGCCGCCATGATCTTTGACATTCCTGGTCACGCTTTTGGAATTGTTGGCAAGCGGGTTACGAAGTGACCCTTGATCGCTTGTGGCCAGGTCTTGAACGGGACTTGGCCTGTTTCACTTTCCGCATGTAATTTGGCATAAGCCACGATACCGTCGGCGGCGTCTTG
>CALDZS010000095.1 GCA_937944065.1 uncultured Amylibacter sp.
GCACGGTAGCCGTGTTTTTCGGCAACCGTTTTGGCCATGAATTTGAAGAAACTATGTTTGTCCGCTGTTTTCAAAGCGTCATCATAATCCCAGTTCATTTCCCACTGGCCGTTGGCATCTTCATGGTCGTTTTGATAGGCACCCCAGTTGAGTTCCAACATATAATCTGAAATCTCGCGGATCACGTCCAAGCGGCGCATGAACGCCTGCTGATCGTAGCAAGGTTTCGCCGCGGTATCGAAAGGATCAGAGATTTGGTCGCCTGCGGGAGTTAGCAAGAAAAACTCTGCCTCGATACCCGTTTTAACATGCATACCGTCGTCGGCGGCTTCGGCAATCAGGCGGCGCAATACGTTGCGCGGGGCTTGGGCGACATCTTGGCCTTCCATCACACAATTGCTGGGCACCCATGCGATTTCTTTGTTCCACGGCAGGATGATTGCAGCATCTGGATCAGGTACGGCCAGCATATCTGGATGGGCAGGGGTCATGTCCAGCCAAGTGGCAAAACCAGCAAAGCCCGCGCCGTCTTCTTGCATGTCCGCGATAGCGCGGGCGGGCACGAGTTTGGCACGTTGACCACCGAATAGGTCGGTGAATGAAATCATAAAATATTTCACGCCATTATCTTTGGCGAATTTTGCTAGGTCTGTTGTCATGTCTGTCCCCATCGAGTTGTTCTATTTGGTGTAAAAAAGGCATGACCTATTGGTCACGCCATTGTTTGAATTAAAATCCAGAGCCTGATTTTCCGGGCCACCAGTTGGTGCCAGACAAGGGCACTTGCGCCATGGCGGCGGCCTCCATCGTCAAGGCCACCAAATCTTCTGGCTCTAGATTGTGCATGTGGTTTTTACCGCAGGCGCGCGCAATTGTTTGCGCCTCTAACGTCATTACTTTCAGATAATTGCGCAAACGACGCCCACCTTCGATCGGATCAAAGCGTTTCATCAGCTCTGGATCTTGGGTGGTAATGCCCGCTGGATCACGGCCTTCGTGCCAATCATCATAGGCACCCGTTGTGGTTCCCAGCTTGTTGTATTCTGATTCCCATTTCGGATCATTATCCCCAAGCGCGATCAGCGCGGCAGTCCCGATTGCAACGGCGTCAGCACCCAGTGCCATAGCCTTGGCTACATCCGCGCCAGAGCGTATTCCGCCTGATAAGATCAGCTGCACTTTGCGGTGCATGCCAAGGTCTTGCAACGCTTGAACGGCGGGGCGAATGATTGCCAAGGTGGGTTGACCGACATGTTCGATAAACACGTCTTGCGTTGCCGCAGTCCCGCCTTGCATACCGTCCAAAACCACTGCATCCGCGCCTGCTTTGACGGCCAATGTCACATCATAATAGGGACGCGCACCCGCGACTTTGACATAGATGGGCACTTTCCAACCTGTGATCTCGCGCAGCTCTAGTATTTTGATCTCTAGGTCATCTGGGCCAGTCCAGTCAGGGTGACGACACGCAGACCGTTGGTCGATGCCCTTAGGCAGGTTGCGCATTTCGGCAACGCGGTCGCTAATTTTTTGTCCCAACAGCATACCGCCACCGCCGGGTTTGGCACCTTGGCCGACAACGATTTCAATCGCGTCCGCTTTGCGCAGATCGTTCGGATTCATACCGTAACGGCTGGGCAAATACTGATAGACTAATTTGGATGAATGCCCGCGTTCTTCGGGCGTCATGCCGCCATCACCTGTGGTGGTGGATGTTCCCGCAGCAGATGCGCCGCGTCCCAATGCCTCTTTCGCGGGGCCTGATAGAGCGCCAAATGACATACCAGCGATTGTGATCGGAATGTCTAATTCTATCGGGTTCGAAGCATGCAAACCGCCAATTGTCACCGAGGTTTCACACTTTTCGCGGTACCCTTCTAAAGGATAGCGAGAGATGGATGCGCCCAGAAACAACAGATCGTCAAAGCTGGGTACCTTGCGTTTGGCACCGCCACCACGAATGTCGTAGATGCCTGTCGCCGCAGCACGGCGAATGTCGCTGTTCACATCATTCGTAAATGTGGCGGACTGGCGGGGTGTGGTGTATGGAACACCTTTTTCGTCATGCGTACTCATATCAATATTCCCCTAGTATGCCGCTGCATTGTCGACGTCGAAATTATAAAGATTGCGCGCAGAGCCATAGCGTTTGAACTCTTCTGGTTTTGCGTCACTTTCAGCCTCGGCCAACAGTTTTGTCAAAATCTCGATATGTTCGGGCCGCATCTCTTTTTCTTCGCAATCAGCACCAAGACTTTTGACTGATCCGCGCACAAACAAGCGTGCCTCGTAACAGCTGTCACCCAATGCGTCGCCTGCGTCACCGCAAACGACTAGGTTTCCAGATTGCGCCATGAAGGCGGACATATGACCGATATTTCCGTGAACGACGATGTTGATGCCCTTCATGGAAATTCCGCAGCGCGATGATGCATTGCCTTTAACAACCAGCAATCCGCCGTGTCCCGTTGCACCGCAATATTGGCTGGCATCACCTTCGATGATGATCTTTCCAGACATCATGTTTTCGCCGGTCCCTGGCCCTGCAGATCCATGAACATTGATCGTGGCCTGTTGGTTCATGCCACCGCAATAATATCCGGTTGATCCTTTGACAGTCACCTCGATAGGGGCGTCTAAGCCCACTGCGATTGCATGCGATCCTTTGGGATTGTCAATTTGCCAAGCGGTCTGATTGGTATTTTCTGCCTGCGCATGCAAGACAGCGTTCAATCCGCGCAGTCCGTCGCGCTCTAGGTCATATTTTTGCATTAGTGTTTCCAGAAATAAACGGTTGCGGGTTCAGGTTCCCAGACTTTGGCATCTTCGATACCGGGCAGGTTTACAAGTGCGCGGTATTCAGATCCGAAGGCGACATA
>CALDZS010000096.1 GCA_937944065.1 uncultured Amylibacter sp.
GCGCTGAGCGCCTCGCGCCAAGCGATCAAACGTGTTGCCAACGCGCTGTCACCATTCGCCAAGATTGCCGCCGCCATTAGGCCCGCATTTGCGGCACCAGCCGCACCGATGGCCATGGTTCCAACCGGATATCCTTTTGGCATTTGTAGAATCGAATACAAGCTATCAACGCCTGACAGTGCTTTGGTTTGAATGGGCACGCCCAGTACAGGGACGTGGGTTTTTGATGCCATCATTCCTGGCAAATGCGCCGCACCGCCTGCACCCGCGATGATGACTTGCAAGCCACGGTCAGCCGCAGTTTTGCCATAAGTCCACAAACGATCAGGGGTGCGATGTGCCGAAACGATTTTTGTCTCATAGGGCACGTCTAGCGCGTCCAAGATGTCCGCCGCCAGTTTCATGGTAGGCCAATCTGATTGGCTGCCCATGATTATTCCTACTTTTACGTCACCCATGATGCGCACCCTTTGTAGCGACTAAAAAAAGCGGAATAGCGAATTTAGCGTGCTCACGCAATAATATCTGGCGTAATCTCATCTTCAAGTCGCGCAATCTCGTCCTTTAGGGCCAATTTGTTGCGTTTCAGTCGCTGTAAGACCAATCTATCGGGCACGCGGCTTTCTTGGATGGCATCAATCGCCACGCTTAAATCCCCATGTTCTTGGCGTTTCAAAGCCAATTCAACCTTCAAAACAGATTTTCTATCCATTTTTTTGGTACCATCGGTCATCGACATGATCCTTTTGGGGGTTAAGTGCGTTCGTAACTGCGCGGTATCTACCGCAGATTGCACGGATTTAACAAGAAATTGTGAAAATTACTTGAGATGTTGGGCGTTTAGCCCCATATATTTACCAAGGGTCGCCACTATTGGGGCCTGAAACGACTAGTCGCTTATGAAAAGGGCTTACAATATGAGCAAAATATCTTTTGCCGCACACCCATATTTGCTTGGGTTTGAAGAGTTGGATCGCATGGTGGAACGCACCGTGAAATCTGGCAACGAGGGGTATCCCCCATACAACATCGAACAACGATCAGAGAGCACGTACCGGATTACGCTGGCTGTGGCTGGATTCCGCGAGGAAGACCTGTCCATCACGTTAGAAGATAGCCAGTTGGTTATCCGTGGCCGCCAAGTGGATGACAGCGATGATCGCGTGTTTTTGCACCGCGGTATTGCCGCGCGTCAGTTCCAGCGCAGTTTTGTTCTGGCCGACGGTGTCGAAGTTGGGGATGCCAATATGGAAAACGGGCTGTTGCATGTCGATTTGCAGCGCAAAGTGCCTGATACCATCGTTCAAACCATTAAAATCAAGCAAAAGGACTAACCTCTCATGGACTTAAATTTCGGTTTCAAACCTGCGCATGAACAGCGCTTGGTCTACATACGTAAAATCAATGCATCAGAATTTCCAGACGCAATTCGCGAAGAAGCGGATGTGCCAGATCATTTGTTTGCCATTCATATGGATGATGGCGAGCAAATTGCGTTCCTATTGGAACGGGATGCTGCGTTTCACATGGCACGTGAAAATGAAATGATCCCGCACAGCGTTCATTAAAAATCGAACCGCCTATTGCGCGTTTAGATTGATAAATTTGACTTTCTCTTGCGATAGCTTGTCCCAAATTTTTGCTTCGACCGAAGACAAATCACTTTTTTGCGGCGAAGTTTTAAAAGGGCGCTTGACCAAGAGACTGCCATATTCGGTATCGTTGATGGAAAAGGGAAAAACCAAATAGGGTGCAATTGCCTGATGCCCGGTCTTGCGCAAATCGGCCAACCGTTTGCGATGACGCCCGCTGGTGATCTGATATTTGTCGTGCTCTGTGGCAAATCTCAAATATAGCTCGAGATGTTTAATCAGCTTTTCTGGGGGCAATGCTAACTGAGCAAATAATGCTCCGGGTGCGGTAACCAAGGATTGGTGACTTTCTAAATCAGATTTGTATTCGGTGGTATCGATACCTTCAAAGTTGCCAAGTTCGGTAAATGCACCTATCTCGAATGCAAGATCCAGCGATTTGGCCAAATCGCGCACAACCTGATCCAACAAATCGGTGCACTGGACAGAAACGGTGGATGCATGAAGGCTGGTTAGAAACGTATTGGTTACTTCGTAGTTGTGATCCGACATGCGCGCCCTGATCCAGCCCTTGGCCTGCAATGCCTGTGCTGCACGATGTACTGAACTGCGCGGCAGGAACGTCATGCGTGTTAAATCCGCCAACGAAATGGGCCCGAATTCTGCGATGATCATAAACACAGACATTAATCTGTCTGTTGCTTTGCTGCGTTCTGCCATGTGCGTTCAACTGGCCTCCCGCCGCTTGGTCTAGCAGGGATGGGCAAAATGATCTATCCCATATTGTGGGACTAAGTTCTTCCTGACTTTCGCATGCTTAACACGCCAAGCATTAACGCGCCGACTGCGATAAATATGGATCCCAGAAGTTTCAGAATCTTATGGATCATGGATTGGTTTTGGATCGTTAGCGGCGTGTTTATCGCACCGGTTCGCGGGTTATAAAACCCACTCAATTGATCACCAGTCTCGTATGCCGAAGGCCTGCTCCAGCTTCTGCTTTCGTAGGTTACCTGTTCGCCAGATGGAACCGTTGCCTGAAACACGGGGCGGTACTGCAACTGACGACGTCGCGACACGCTTTCGTTTTTTCGCCGCTTCGCCTTGCGGCTATCTATGCGAATTACCTCAACAGGGACGGAAATGTTTTCAGCGATGGCCGCAGTTTGGCTAGACTTGATTGCGATCCCAGAGGGTACCATGATTAATCCTGCGATCAGAAAAATAACGGCGACATATACAGGGACTTTTTTGGGATTGATTAAGTTGAAATGGCGGCGATTCATCCCTTAATCAAACCCATGCTCTCCAACTTTAATATCACCTGGTGGGCGCAATTATCCACTGCTACGTTTTCGGTTTCCATTCGCAGCTCTGGTGTTTCAGGCACATCATAGGGGTCTGAAATACCTGTGAATTCTTTAATTTTACCTTCGCGTGCCAACTTGTACAGGCCCTTGCGATCACGGCGCTCACATTCTTCGATGCTGGTTGCGACGTGCACTTCTAAGAACGCACCAACTGCTTCGATGTCTTCGCGTACGGCGCGCCGCGTGGTGGCATAAGGGGCAATCGGTGCGCAGATGGCGATACCGCCATTTTTTGTAATCTCAGATGCAACATATCCGATGCGCCGAATGTTCAGGTCGCGATGTTCCTTGCTAAACCCCAGCTCAGAGCTGAGGTTTTGACGCACGATATCACCGTCCAACAATGTCACGGGACGGCCGCCCATTTCCATCAGTTTTACCATCAGTGCATTCGCGATTGTTGATTTTCCAGACCCCGAAAATCCAGTGAAAAATACTGTGAACCCTTGCTTGGACCGTTCTGGTCGCGATTTGCGCAACTCGTCAACCACGGCAGAGAAAGAAAACCATTCTGGTATCTCTAAGCCTTCGTTCAAACGACGGCGCAGTTCTGTGCCAGATATATTCAGCACAGTGGCCCCGTCTTCGACTTCGTCTGCAGGTTCATACTGGGCGCGCTCTTGGACATAGACCATGTGTTTAAAATCGACCATCTCGATGCCCATTTCGGCCTGATGTTCGCGGAACATATCTTGGGCTTCGTATGGGGTATAGAAATCTTCACCAGCCGAGTTTTTGCCCGGACCCGCGTGATCGCGCCCCACAATGAAATGTGTGCAGCCATGGTTTTTGCGGATCAATCCGTGCCACACCGCCTCGCGTGGGCCAGCCATGCGCATCGCCAAATTTAGCAAAGATAACGATGTGGTGGCGGGGGTATATCGGTCAAGCACTGCCTCGTAACAGCGGACCCGTGTGAAATGATCGATGTCGCCAGGTTTGGTCATGCCAACCACAGGATGGATCAACAGGTTCGCTTGCGCCTCTTTTGCTGCGCGGAATGTCAGTTCTTGGTGGGCACGGTGCAATGGGTTGCGCGTCTGAAACGCAACGACGCGGCGCCAACCCATTTTACGAAAATGCGCGCGCAGCTCGTTCGGGCTGTCGCGGCGGGCTCGGAAATCATAATGCACGGGCTGTTGCAACCCGGTGATTTTACCGCCCAGATAGACGTCACCTGCAGTATTGTGCAGATAATTAACCGCGGGATGCGCGATGTCGTCAGCACCGAAAACCATTTCGGCCTCGCGCGATTTATCCGGTGTGTAAATATCTGACACATCAAGGATCGCCAAGATAACGCCTTCAAGATCGCGCAGGGCAAGGCGCTGACCAGTTTTTAGGTCGGCTGCAAATTTTGCTGGGACATCCAATGTGATCGGCATTGGCCAAAGCGCGCCATTTGCCAGCCGCATGTCTGTGACAACACCGTCGTAATCGGCCTCGCTTAGAAACCCAGTCAGCGGATAAAACCCACCGTTGAGCAACAGTTCTAGGTCGCATATTTGCCGAACGGTTAGGTTCCAAGAAACCAGATCACCTGCTTCGTCTTTTAGGGTAGGGGCGGTATCAAATGGTGCGTAGAGTTCAGGAACAGGTAATAAATTATCAGCGATCATCGCGGCCTCGTGTCGAAATTTTATGGCCTAGGAATTACATTCCCCTCTACTTTTTGCAAGCTCATCGGATCGAAAGGACGAATATTCCTGTGACTACAATTGTCGCCGCAAAAATGTTCTTCATTCTGCATGACAAAGAAAGCCCTGATCGCATTTGCTGCCTAGCGGCCAAACAGCAAGATCGACGCTAGGATAGAAACGGCAGTACACCAAGCCAGCAACGAGACCAACATCGGTCCGCGAAAGCTGTTATCTTTGTCGAACCTAGGTCGCAGCCCTGCCACCAGTAGAACTGTATTCGCCGCTAGGTTAAAGCAGACCAAGTTGATGGCGAATAGCATGAATGCTTCGATCGACTTTTCGCCCTGACCTGTCACCATCGCCAGTCCCGTCATGGCAATTGGTGGTAGAAATGCGATCGCCACCATCACTCCGATCAGGGGGGATTGCGTCCCTTTCAGCATGTAAAGCGTGGCCGCAGTACCAGCACATACGGCAATTGGGATGCTTTCAAACCCATATTCCGTCAGCATTTCCTGCATATTTTGCGCAGCTGGTCGTCCCAAGAAGTATCCTAGGACAGATGCCGTTACAAAGGTCGCACCGAATCCTGCCAACCCACATAAAACCGCGCGTTTCATCAGTTGGAAATCGCCCGTCGCGGTGGAAAAGGCCAACGCTAAATTTGGCCCCAACAAAGGTGTCAGAACCATCGCACCGATCAATAGTGCGATATTGCCGTCGATTAAGGCAAATACAGCTACCACAGCGGACAGAACGACCAGCGCCAAAAACACGCCGTCCAATTTGCCATGGTCAGCCGCGTCATCTGCCAGTTCTTCACGGCTGACTATGTCCCAAAATGCAATCTTGTGCTCGGCTTCTTCACGGTCTTTTTCAACCTGAGTTTTTGGAAACGTGGCTTCGACAGGCTGAATGATCATATAAATATCATCGTCGCTGCGGCTCAAATCTTGTAAGCTATCCAGCATGTCTTGGTCTTCGTCAGCAACAAGCACGAACAGTGACAGGCTGTCATGATCCTCGCTGCGCCATTCTTTGACCACGGTATCGCAGGCCGCAATTATTTCGCAGACCGTATCCAGTTTTTCACGATCTTTCAGCAGTATGTGGATTAGTTTCAAGGTGTCTGACGCTTATGCGTCATGTTCTGACAAGAACCGTTCGGCCTCTAGCGCTGCCATGCAGCCCATTCCTGCTGACGTGATTGCCTGACGATATTTATGATCTGTTAGATCACCTGCAGCAAATACGCCTGGAATTGAAGTTTCAGTACTGTCTGGTTTGGTTACGACGTAGCCGCCCATATGGGTTTCCAGCACATCCTTGACCAACTCGTTGGCAGGAGCATGACCAATCGCCACGAATACACCTTTGCAAGGAATTTCGGTGATTTCACCAGTTTTGGTATGCTTAACTTTGATACCCTCTACGCCCAATGGGTTCTCGGTGCCCGTGACTTCGACCAGTTCATGGAACCAAAGCGGCTCGATCTTGTCGTTCTTTTCCAATCGATCTATCAAGATTTTCTCGGCACGCAGTTCGTCACGGCGGTGAACCAATGTCACTTTCGAGGCAAACTTGGTCAAGAACAGCGCCTCTTCCACGGCGGTATTACCACCGCCGATCACAACGATTTCTTGGCCGCGGTAAAAGAATCCATCACAGGTCGCACATGCTGACACACCAAACCCTTTGAATTTCTC